>JAADFV010000317.1 GCA_013152695.1 Chloroflexota bacterium
TTCGCCTTACCATCGCGTACCGGCGTGAGCCGCATCCGTGATGCGGCGCAATACACGATACACTCGCCTTTCCACAATCACAGAGACGCCCCGCCAAGCCCCCTTTGAGGGGGCGCTGTTATGTAGCCGGGCGGCTTTCAGCCCCCGGCGGCCGCTCACCTCGTACCCAAACAGCTACCCACTTCCCCCTCATTTCAGATCAGACACCATGAGCGGCTGTACGCTAATAAGGACGAAAATAGGACGCAGATAGCGCTGATACCCGCAAATTTACGCTGTTTTCTATCTTTCTGATCAGCGTCATCAACGTTCTGGTTTCAAATCAGGAGGCAATGATCTCTTAAAATAAACTCAACTGTTCTGCAGCAGGGCCCTGGCGCTTACGCTTGCCTGCTTTCATCCGCTTGAGCTCAACCAGGGCCTCCTCGATATCATCGACAAAGCGCGAGCGTGCAGACTCCAATTGTCGGCCAAAGAGAAAACGACGGCGCGCATGCGTGAGGATGAGCTTGCGTTGGGCTCGGGTCATACCGACATAGAAAAGGCGCCGTTCTTCTGCGATGTCAGGTGTTTCCTGGGCGCGAACATAGGGTAGCAGTCCTTCTTCACAAGCAATGATAAAGACTACGGGAAACTCCAGCCCCTTGGCGGCATGGAGTGTCATCAGGGTGACACGATCAGCGCGAGGGTCGTAAAAATCAGTTTCGGAACCGAGAACCGTCATTTCCAGAAAAGCACGGAGGTCTGTACCAAACCCCTGTGCTTGCCCAACCATCTCGCGTCGTAATTCTTCCTTCAGCTGTAAGGTTTGCCCCACCTCCTCGATCAGCTTCGCTACTGTTACTGTTCCCAAGCGCGACCGCAGTTCCTCCACAGCAGTCCTCTTCGTCACCATCTGCTGATGGACGGCTGACTGCGGGTTCTCCAGCAGCCACAGCCAGGCCAAAACCTCTTTCACATCAGCCCGTGCCCAAAAAGGTGTTTGCCCCGCCGTCTGGTAGGGAATACCAGAGCGGGCGAAAGCTTCGATCAGGGGCCGGGACAGGGTATTGAGCCGGTAAAGCACAGCAAAATCATTAAAAGAATGGCTCACGGTCTGAGTGTCATCATCTACCCGGCCTGAATCGAGAGAGAAATAGCTGGTGCCGCCTACCATTTGTTCGATCTGATGCACCACATACTCGGCCTCCGCCTTATCGGTAGGTGCCTGATACAACTCCAATTTCACATCATCCACAAATTCCGAGAAGAGCGTGGTGGCGGCGCGATCAGGATTATGAGCAATCACCTGTTGTGCGGCATCCAAAATCAATTGAGTCGAGCGATAGTTTTGCTGCAAATGTAAGCGTAGGGCATCAGGGTAATCCTGCTCGAATTGCAGGAAATAGCGATAATCGGCGCCACGAAAGCCGTAAATGGCCTGGTCGGGATCGCCGATCACACATAAATTCGCACCGCCCCCTGTCAGGAGCCGTAGAAGCCGGTACTGCGCATAGTTGATGTCCTGATATTCGTCTACTGAAATCCAGCGAAAACGCGTCTGCACCTCGGAGAGAACATCAGATCGAGTTTCCAGTAAATGCACAGGCAAGGTCACGAGATCGTCGAAATCGAGTGCTTGTGCCGCGGCCAGGGCGGTTTGATAAGCGGTAAAAAGGGATTCCGGTAGAGCCTCGTCATCACCGTGCCACTCCTGATCCCGCAACTGATTTTTGCGGGCAGAGATATGCTCAAGAGCTCGGGTGCGTTCTTTGACGCTAAGTTCCGGTGCGACCCGCTTGAGGAGATTCTGGCGAGCTTCATCGGCAAGAATGACGAAATTTGCCGGCAATGCCAGATGCTCAGCATAATGCCGTAATAGCATCGCCCCCAGGGCATGAAAGGTCTTGATCGTCATTTCCTGGACAAGTTCCTTGCCGACCAGTGCTTCCAAGCGCTCGACCATCTCATTTGCGGCTTTGTTGGTGAAGGTGATGGCCAAGATTTGTGACGGCGGAACCCCTTTTTCTTTAATGAGATAAGCAATACGCGTCGTGAGGGTACGCGTCTTCCCTGCCCCGGGACCGGCAACAATAATCAGGGGGCGATCTACGTTGAGAACGGCGGCGCGCTGCTGCTCGTTCAGGCCCTCGAGCAGAGATGATTGCGAAGAATCGCTGCTCAATGCTGCTGGGGGAAAGGATGTCGGCTTTTGTACTGAAGGAATGGAGGGTTGGGGTGGAGGAGTTACGGCGGTACTCGGCCCTTCTTCCTCCTTCCAGACGGTTTCGGCCTCGGCGAATAACCCCATTTGCCAGGCAGGTACCTCGGCGAGATCATCGAACAACTTGATGACACCATATTCGCCGTCGAAACCGGCAATGGTCGTGACCTCGCCCTGACGCATCCGCCCAATTCCCGCCGCCAACTTCTCCCCGGCTACAGCCGCGATCTCCGCCAAAGGCACGTCGAAAAGAATACTCAACTCCGGCCCCAATGCTGCCAACAGCCTTTCGTATTCCTGCTTTACACGCTTGCTACCTGCACCTACGCCGAGCAGCTCCCCCACCACTTCCGGCAGGGGAATGAGGCTGTGAAAAGGCAAGGCATTGGGCTTGACTGCACCTTCGGGGCGGTCGGCCAGCTCCTCCACACGATGATACACCCCCACCGTGACCGGTTTCCCACACACCGGACAGACACCCCCATGCTCTAGTGTCACTGCTGGTTTCCAATTGATCCCACACTTTCGATGTCCATCGTGATGATACTTGCCTTCCTGAGGAAAAAACTCCAGAGTTCCCAAACAGCCGTCGGTATCATCCCCCCGCAACGCCGCAAACAGAGCATCATACGAGAGCTCACAGTCGAACAATGTTGCCTCACGTGCCAATTTTTGGGGCGAATGGGCATCCGAGTTACTCACCAGCGTATAGCGATCCAGGCTGGAGACCCGCCAATTCATGGGGGGATCGGATGAAAGTCCGGTTTCGAGAGCAAAAATGTGCGGAGTCAGGTCCTCGAAGCATTCTTCCACCGTATCATAGCCCGATTTGGAGCCCAGCAGGGAAAACCATGGGGTCCAGATATGCGCCGGAATCAGATGACATCGCTCATCAACCTCCAAGATAATCTCCAACAAATCACGCGAAGGCAATCCTAAAATTGGCCGACCATCGGCACGTATATTGCCGATTTTTTCCAATTCAATCTGAATCTGGGCCACTGCTTCCAGGGACGGCGCAAAAATGACGTTATGTACTTTGCGCGTCTTATCGCCCTTTTTGTAGATGTTGCTGATCTCCCCCGCCAACAAAAACCGGACATCATTCTCACAGCGGGCAGGTATTGTCTCTTGCACGGATCGGGCGATCTCCGGCTTGAGCCGGAACAAACCGGGTTCTGCCGGCTCAAGGTATTCCTGCATTTCTGCCAGCCAGCCGGGGTGAGCAATGTCGCCCGTGCCCACAATGTGAACCCCCTTTAGCTGTGCCCATTGTGCTAAATGGGGGAAATCAAGAGCTTTGCTTGTGGCACGGGAGTAGTGCGAATGAATGTGGAGATCAGCAATGATTTTCATGAATTAC
>JAADFV010000318.1 GCA_013152695.1 Chloroflexota bacterium
AAGGGAGGGAGACAGAAAAGTGCGATGAGGGGACGTTTTCAGGCCCGGTTTACAGGTTTACCGGTATTCTGGTTTACCAGTTGTCCAACCTACCCATCTCCCGGTCTTGCCTTGTTGGTTCCGGCTTGTCGGGGTTGGGGTTTGATTTGCAAGAAATTATCTAAAAGCATCTTGCCCCCTTCCGTGAGAATACTCTCCGGATGGAACTGGACACCGTAGGTGGGGGCATCCTTGTGTTTCATGGCCATGACTTCCCCTTCGGCCGTAAAACCGGTGAGGATGAAGTCGGAGGGAAGGGGCTCGTCGACAATGAGGGAATGGTAACGGGTGGCCAGGAAAGGGGTGGGGATACCGGTAAACAGCTCATCACCAGTGTGATAAACCGGGCTGACTTTGCCGTGCATGAGGCGAGGTGCAGGCCCTACATGTCCGCCAAAGACGTAACCCAGGCATTGGTGGCCCAGGCAAACGCCCAAAATAGGGACCTGGCCGTGAAAAGCACGGATAATGTCATTGGAGATACCTGCGTCTTCGGGGGTACCGGGGCCGGGTGAGATCACGATATGGCTGGGAGCAAGAGCGCGCAACTCCTGCACAGAAATGGCATCATTTCGCCACACACGAACCTCTGCGCCAAGCTCGCCCAAGTATTGCACGAGGTTGTAAGTGAAAGAATCGTAATTATCGATAACTGCAATCATAGAAATCTCCTGACGCATTCAGCTGGACACAACTGAGGGGAAATGCAAATAAACCAAGGTTAAAAAGATATGGCGGTTTGTGTCTATCCGGCCGATTTTTGCTTGGCGAGGCGTTTGCGGCGGCGCTCGGCGCGGCGACCAATCCGATTCCAAACACCGCTCAGACCCATCGCTTTCTTGGCAGCAAGAAGAGTAGCCCGTGCTTCTTCGCGTGTGCGTAAAGTACCCTCGTAAATGACTTCGTCCACAAAACCTTTATCGGCCTCGATCTCTGCACGACGAGCACGGATGGGCTCGAGGAAATTGTTGAGGGCAATGGTGAGCTTTTCTTTGACTTCGACATCGCCCACACGGCCAGCACGGTAGCGTTCCTTCAAATCTTCGACCTCGGCCTTGTTGGGATTGAACATGTCGTGATAGATGAAAACAGGATTCCCCTCGACCCGGCCGGGAATGTCAGCACGAATGCGATTGGGATCGGTATACATGCTGAAAACTTTTTTTCGCACCGTCTTGGCATCATCACTGAGCATGATGGCATTACCCAGGCTCTTACTCATCTTCGCCTGGCCATCGGTTCCAACCAGTGTCCCCACTTCCGGCACCATCGCCTCGGGAATCGGAAAGACTTCACCGTACATGCCGTTGAAGCGGCGAGCAATTTCGCGTGTGATCTCGACGTGAGCGAGGTTATCCTTGCCAACAGGCACGAGATGGGCGCGTGGGATGAGAATATCGGCCGCCTGTAAAATCGGATACCCTAACAGACCGTAAGGCATCTCCTCTTTATGCGCGGCTCGGGCCATGTCTTTAAGGCTGGGGAGGCGGGAAAGGCGGGGAACTGTGACCAGATTTTGAAAGAGTGTATTCAATTCATAGACTTCGTGGATAGCCGATTGCAGGTAAATGGTGACTTTGCCGGGATCAATGCCGCAGGCGAGATAATCGATCACCATTTGCCGGGCATTTTCATCGATTTGAGCGATATCTTCTTTGCTGTTTTTTGTGGTGAGCATATGCAAATCGGCAATGATCAAAAAAGTCTCGTATTCATGCTGTAAGCGAGCACGGGCTTCAAGCGAGCCGACGTAATGGCCCAAATGAAGGCGGCCTGTGGGGCGGTCGCCGGTCAGAATACGTTTTTGTGTGGTCATGGTGTTTGGTCCTGGATATTTGGGAATGTGGAAAGAAAAAATTGGAGATGAGATGAACTGAAATGCGAGAACTGAGGTCAGAGAAGTCCTTTTTCTGCCCGCTCGACGGCGACGGCCAGAGCGCGGGCTTTGCTGTGGGTTTCGTTAAATTCGTAGGTTGGGTCGCTGTCAGCGACAATGCCGGCGCCAGCCTGAACATAGCATTGGTCGCCTTTCATAAGAATAGTACGGATGGTGATGCAGGTATCCATGTTGCCATCGTAGCCGATATAGCCCACGGCACCGGCATAGGGCCCGCGTCGCACACCCTCGAGCTCCTCGATAATCTCCATAGCGCGAACTTTGGGGGCGCCACTGACCGTACCGGCAGGGAAGGTAGCCTGTAGTAAATCGAAGGCATCGAGATCGTCGTTCAGATCGCCCGTAACGTCGCTGACGATATGCATCACATGGCTAAAACGTTCTACGACCATCATCATGGGTACTTTGACCGTACCGTATTTGCAGACACGGCCCAGATCGTTACGAGCCAAATCAACCAACATGATGTGCTCAGCCCGTTCTTTGGGGTCGGCAAGGAGCTCATCGGCAAGGCGGGCGTCTTCTTCTGCCGTTTCTCCCCGCCAGCGGGTGCCAGCAATGGGGTGCACCTGAGCACGATTGTCCTCCAGGCGGACATGCATTTCAGGGCTGGCACCGATAAGCCGGAGCTCATCAGGCAGATCGAGAAAGAACATGTAGGGACTGGGGTTGGTCATGCGCAGAGCCCGGTAGATGGCAAAGGGGTCCGCTTCTGTACGTTTACTCAGACGCTGGCTTAGCACGACTTGGAAAATATCGCCGGCAACGATGTATTCCTTGGCTCGCCGTACCATTTCCTCGTATTCAGCCTGACTTTTATTGGATTCCCAGGCGTCACCGGTACTGACATTGGCTAACTTGGGCGGAGTAAGCGGCTGAGCCAGCTGGGCGGCAATGTTTTCGATCCGGGCGACGGCGTCGGCATAGGCAGCGGTAATATCGCCATCCAGGCGGGCATTGGCAAGAAGGATGAGGCGGTGCTTGACATGGTCGAAAATGACCAGATTGTCAGCCAAAAGGAAAACGGCATCGGGTAAATGCAGGTCATCTCGAGCTGTCTCGGGCAACTGTTCGAAATGCCGAACGACATCGTAGCCCCAATAGCCGACAGCACCACCGCTGAAGACAGGCAAATCGGATACAGGGATAGGACGGCGTTGATCGAGAATGTCGGAGAGGGCATCCAGAGGATTTTCGCGTTCATACTGCTCCAGCACAGCGCCCCCGGCCCCGCCCACCGTGACCTGATTGCCGTGCAGGCTCAGGCTCATGGGCGGATCCACGCCAATGAAGGAGTAGCGTCCTAGCTGGTCGCCCTTCTCCACCGATTCCAAAAGGAAGGAGGCTTTGCCGGGTTGACGCAATTTGAGATAAACCGAAACGGGTGTCTCCAGGTCAGCAGGGAGCACGCGGGTAATAGGAATGAGATTACCGTTGGGGGCCAGCCGGCGGACAGTATCAAGGGTTGGTGTGTACATAATCATAGAGGGAGAGAAGACTTTGCATGGTGGTTTCAAGCGAACAGCTGAACTGTGCGCAAAGCGCACGCCTATTATGATGAAAATAATCTGCGCACAGACCATCCGTAACCCGGAAAACCTGTAAACCGGAAAACCG
>JAADFV010000319.1:0-18458 GCA_013152695.1 Chloroflexota bacterium
TTTTCCTTGTCTACTTTTACCTTTTTCCCTTATCTACTTGTTCCTTTTTTCAGATCAGCGTCATCCCTTCGATCTGCGTCATCCGCGTCCTATTTACGGAAAAGTGCCAGCCATAGCTGCCAATTTTCGGGTGTAGGTTCAGGGGTACTCACAACTTCAGTCGTATCGGAGATAACAGCCATCTCTTCGATAAGCGGCGAGATCGGTTGATCCCCCGGTTTGACCAAGTTAAACTCATCACGGGCAAATTCCTCCACCCGAGGTTCCGAATCACTGTTGATGAGCGCCCCTAGCAAGGCTGCTTTGCGTTCCTTTTCAGCCTGCACCGATTGCTGGAGCCTGACATAGTCCTCTTGCACCCGCCCGCTTTTGAGCACCTTACCGGTGTAACCGATAATAAAAAACAGAACGGCCACAATACCAATAGCAATGACGAGCTGGCGAACCGTAAGAAGCTGTTTTTGAGGCAAAGGCCCACGTCCCATGATGACCTACACTCCTATGTTTCAGGTGTGTCGTTTCGTCGGGTAGACAGGGCTGAATTTGATAAAGGCCTGCCTTTAACAAAAACTCCCTGCCATACAAAGGTTAGGGAGATCAGAGTGCCGATGGAGGGATTTGAACCCCCACGGGCCTAATGCCCACTGCGCCCTGAACGCAGCGCGTCTGCCAGTTCCGCCACATCGGCAAATATATTTCTAAAGCGAAATCTTGCTATATTCTACACTACTTTTGCAGTTTGTCAAACTGAAGCGTACGTCTTTCGGAAAGCGTAACTTTACGAGTTTGCATGTACCATTGCGGAAATGTAGCAAAACGATCTGCCGGCATATTGAGCATACCCACTTCCACATCCTTCACCTCTGTGGATACACCATACGTATAAAGCCCATAATAGAGGGGAATAGCAGGAAGATCGGTGACAAAAATTGACTGAAACTCCTGGTAAAGAAGGCGACGCTCTGCCTGATCGCTGGTCACCCGTGCCTGTTCCATGGCAATATCGGCCTGGCGATTATTCCAGCCACTATAGTTTTGCCCCTGAGGGCTGATTTGCGTACTATGCCAAAGGGGATAGGGGTCAGGATCGCCGATCATCTCCCAATTGACGAGGGCGACACTGAAATTGCGCGGAACCAAAAAATCGGATACTAAACCGGTGAAAGAGACAGGCTGAGGAATCGCGCGTACTCCAATTTGTGCCCAACTTTCGCTTAGGGTGCGGCTGATAAGCTGAGAATGCGGTGCATCGTCACTGAGCAACACGAACTCCAGAGAAACACCCTTTTTCTCCCGAACGCCATCCCCGTCCTCATCCACCCATCCGGCCTCATCAAGCAAAGCCTGGGCCTCTTTCAAATCATACGGAGGCGTCTGAATATCGGGATCATACGCCCAGGAATTGGGCAAGAATGGGCTGTTTGCTACCATCCCCAGACCGGGAATAATTTCATCAAGGAGGTGTTGTTTATCGACGGCATAGGCCAGAGCTTGTCGCACTTGCACATCTTGCAAAAAAGGTGTATTCGCCGTATCGACATTGAAGAGCACCATGGTGATGTCGGAAAGCGGCGAAGTGAAGAGTTGCAGGTTGGGCATAGCTTCTGCCTGCTGCACGAACTCTGGGAGGATGCGACTCACCCCCTGCACATCCCCAACCTCGGCCGCGGCCAAAATACTGGGATAGTCTGGGTAAAAACGAAACTCCAGCGCATCGAGGTACGGAACCGTATCAAGAACGCGAAGATTGGGCTCCAGACGAATATGCTGACTATCAAGCTCAGTCACGCGGAAGGGGCCGCTGCCCACCGGTTGCGTATTGAGCATGGCTTTCGGCATTTCGCGTGGGCTATAGCGCTGCCAATAATGCTTGGGGATCACCCCAAACCAACGAATCGTCGTATAATCGGGAAACGGGGCGTATGGCTCAGAAAGATGAAAAACAACAGTGCGCTCATCCACCGCCTCGGCGATGACCGAGCGCCACAATGCCGCCAGGTCGGGGAGCACCTGCAGGTCGGGGTCCTGCATCAAGTTGACGGTATAAATCACATCATCGGCCGTGATACGTAAACCATCATGCCAACGCGCATCAGGCCGTAAAGTAAAAGTGAAGACATCACTGGCCGGATTGACCTCCCAGCTTTCTGCCAGGTCAGGCTGCAAGTTGCCATGCTCATCAAATTTAAGTAAACCGTTGAAGAGCAAGGCGCACAAATCCTGATCGACCGGATTGTACTGACACAACAACGGGTTGATGTATTGCGGATTTCCCGCCACCCCTTCCACAAATACGCCCCCACGAGCGGGGACGTATTCGGTCGTATAACTATAAGTTACATAGCTGAGCAGGGCAACGATAAGCATCAGCCCTAAAAGGGCTATGACTGCCTGCCAGCGTACATGACGACTCAATGTCCTCTATCACTCTTTGCGAACGAGGCACTCAGCCAGCCAGACGCACCGACACCATGGCCAACACAAAAAAGACAGCCGTGAGGACGATCGTCGCCTGATACAACGTCTTTTCCAGGCCGCGGCGTGTGCGATATACCGTCGTATCACTGCCGAACATACTGCCGGCGCCGCTATTCTGCGTTTGCATGAGAATGAGAACGGTTAAAACCAAAGCAACAATTATTTGAGCAACAAAAAAGATAGTTTCCACTGTAATGGCTCCGTTTGAAGGGTCAGCCTGCGATTATATCATTTCTGGCACGCGAAAGCCAAATAGCAAGAGGACGGCAGGGCTATAAAATATCCACAGGATCCACATCGATGCGCCAGTTGGCTGTAAGAGGAATTCCTGCCAATAGCGGCGCTGGGTGCTGGCTGCGAAATAACAAATGCCAACGAAATTTGCCCCGTTCCTTACTAAAAAATGCCGGCGCCGGCCCAATCATGCTAAAATCCTCTTCTTTCAGAAAACGTGCTCGCTGTTCCAGTAAGGCAGCCACTCGTTTGGTTTCAGCCTGGCAACGATCACGATTGCTATCCAGATACAAGAGACGAGTCAAGCGCCGAAAAGGGGGATAGCCATTCTCTTGACGGAAGTGCATTTCCTGGCGATAAAAAGCAGCATAATCGTGATGGCTGGCCGCCACAATTGCATAATTGCGCGGTTGGTAGGTTTGAAAGATCACCTTCCCCCCTAAAGCAGAGCGCCCCGCCCGGCCTGCAACCTGGGTCAAGACCTGAAAAACACGCTCAGTCGCCCGAAAATCAGGTAAAAAGAGACCGACATCAGCACTCAGCACCCCTACCAAGGTCACCAGGGGTAAATCCAACCCCTTGGCAATCATCTGCGTCCCTACCAAGACATCAGCTTTATGATCGATGAAATCCTGCAGAATCTCCTCGTGGCTGGTTTTTCCACCTGTCGTATCACGGTCCCAGCGCAAAGGTCGGGCAGCAGGAAACTCGGCTTTCAGGGCCTCTAACAACCGCTGTGTACCGGCACCAAACTCTTTGAAACGCCGGCTGTGGCATTTGGGGCACGTCTTGGGCACAGATTGCCGATAGTTGCAATGATGGCAAATGAGTACATCTCCATAGCCATGATAGGTGAGGGGCACTGCACAGCGGGGACAATGCAAGACATAGCCACAGTCACGACACAAGACAAAAGTGGCACTGCCACGGCGGTTGAGGAAGAGAATCGCTTGTTCATTACGATCAAGGACTTGTTGCAAGGCCTGATGGAGGGAACGCGAAAACATGGAACGGTTACCGGCACGTAACTCTTCCCGCATATCCACCACCTCCACCGGGGGTAAATCCAGCATTTCCGCCCGTTGCAGCTCAACCCCATCATCCTTCTGCAACCAAACGACCGGCCCATGACCGCGCACACGCCGCGGCAGTTCCAGGAGTGTATAGCGACCCCGCCGGGCTGCAAACATACTCTCCAGCGAGGGTGTGGCAGAACCCAGGAGCGTAATGGCGCCACTCAACCGCGCCAGTTCGATCGCAGCCTCACGGGCATGATAACGTGGCGTGCGAATTTGCTTGTAAGCGGTGTCATGCTCCTCATCGACGACAATCAGTCCCAAGTGGGGAAATGGGGTGAACAGGGCTGAGCGCGAACCGACGATGACATCGAATTCCCCTTGTCGCGCCCGCTGCCAGGTATCATAGCGCTCCCCATCGGAGAGTTTCGAATGCATAATTGCTACCCGGCCAGGAAACCGAGCAATGAAACGGCGAACAGTCTGCGGTGTCAGGCTAATTTCTGGCACCAAGACGATGCCTTGCCGTCCGCTGGCCAGGACTCGCTCTAGGGTGCGCAGGTAAAGCTCAGTCTTGCCACTGCCGGTGACACCATGAAGCAAATATACCGGCGGTAATTCTCCCTCGGGCGGTGAGCTTGTCTCCAACCAGCTTTCTATGCCTTGCTGAATTTGTGTCCAGGCGCGTTGTTGGTCATCTGTGAGCTGGGGAGGCGTATCAGGCTCGACCACGTGGCCTTCCAGGGGATCACGCCATACCTCCACTTCGCTCAATTCGATCAGACCGGCCTCGGCCAAGCGCTTGAGCGTTTGCAGATTGCTTGGAATTTGTTGGTAAAGCTCGGACACCGGTACCGGCTGGGGCCCGAGATGCGCCAACGTCTGCAAGAGAGGCACATAACGATCAGAACCCCGCAAAGTGAGGATATGACCGGTTACCGCCTCCGGCGCCATGTTCAAGCTGATTTCCTCCCCTTCCTGACGAATCCAACCCCTTTCCAGAAGCTTCTTAATGGGTTGAAGGGAGCAGCCCAAGGCAGTCCGAACCTCAGTGATCGGCGCGCTCTGTCCTGGTTGCGAACTGAGCCAATGCAAAATCTCGGCTTGCTTGGAACGGCGCCCCATCTCTGCGAGCGCTTGCTCGATCTCCTCCGGCGCAATCGTCAGGCGGACATGCCGGATCGTCTTTGCTACAGGTCGCGTCTTACCTTGCGTCCGATCTTGCAGGCGGACAAGGCCCTCCTTGATAAGCACGCCCAGGACATTGTCAGCCACCAGCCGGCGGTCGAGCTTGCGTAAATCGCTCAGAGAAACAGCACCATGTTGCCGCAGATGCAAAAGCAACGCTTGTTGTGCTGGCGTCGCATCCTGCGTCGTGATAGGTGCACCCGGTGTGTATTCGACCATCACTTGGGAATGGGCGCCGAAACCGGGCGGTAAAATCAGTTTGACGCACTCGCTCAGGGGCGCGAGATAAGTGAGTGAGAGCCAGCGCGCCAGTTCGATTTGGGCCGGAGTCAGGGCGGGAGAGAGGGTGACGGGCTCACCCAAAGGTTTGACGGTAATGCCCGGCGGCGCCTCGTTGGTAAGGCGCATGATCACGCCCTGGCGACGACCGCGACCAAAGGGCACCCAGACAACCTGCCCTGCCTGATAGTGCCCTCGCTGATGGTAAGGAACCCCGTAAGTAAATGTCTGTGATTCGGGCGTAAAATCGATTAGGGTTTCAGGACCGTGGGCGGATTGCGTCTGATGCTGGCGTCGATCAAGGGGTACGAAGATAACGACTTGAGCAAAACGCGCGGCTTCCATTATGCCAGTTCTACACGGCGGTAATCCGTACGAGCCTTTTCGGCCGTCATGATCGCCCAGAGAACTTTCGCAGTTTCTTCCAGTTTATCATGACGGTTGATCACCGCATACTTGAATTTACGTAGTTCTGCCAATTCTTTACGGGCATAGGCGATACGGATGGCGATTTGCTCCTCAGAATCCATTTTGCGTTCATGCAGGCGCTGAATGAGCTCTTCCTCGGTCGAAGTGGTGAGGAAAACCGTGATCGCCCCGCGTAGTTTTTTTGCCATAGTTGCCGCGCCTTGTACATCGATGCGCATGATCACATCTTCTCCCCGCGCCAACGGATCGAGGATTTCGCTCTTGGGAACACCTTTGTAATCACCATAAACCAGGGCGTATTCCAGCAACTCATCGTTATCGATCATCTCAGCAAAGCGCGTAAGCGAAACAAAATGATAATCGCGACCATCCACCTCATTGGGACGAGGTGCACGCGAGGTGGCTGTGACGACTCGATGGAAACGGACACCTAAAGCTTCGAGGGCATCGAGGGCAGAATCTTTGCCTACCCCCGACGGGCCAGAGAGAATCATGACAATGGGACGAGGTTCATCAGGAACGCCATATTCGGAGAAGGAGGAAGAAGTTGGGGAGGGCGTATTCATAAGAGACGTTGTTTCTAAATTGAGAGGAAAACCGATATACTTAGGGGTGTGTCCTGAGTCTGTTGGTTATCAGGCATGATTTATTATCATATCACATCACAGTCGCCACAGAAGAAAGGAGTGTAGATATGCCGATCTACGAGTACATATGCTTGGATTGCCGTCGCAAAGTCAGCATCTTTTATCGGACTCTCACGCTGGCCGAGGCTGCCGACCCCTCATGCCCGCGCTGCCAGGGAAAGCGCTTGCACCGGGTAATCTCGCGGGTCGCCATGCTTCGTTCTGAGGAATCGCGTTTGGAAGCGCTGGCAGACCCCTCGATGTTGGCAGGTCTCGAAGAGGAAGACCCGCGGGCCTTGGGGCGTATGATGCGCCAGATGAGTGCGGAGCTGGGCGAAGAAATGGATGATCCCGAATTGAACGAGATTGTCGATCGCCTGGAGTCCGGACAGTCACCAGAAGAAATCGAGAAATCCATGCCGGAAATTGCCGGAGATATGCCCGCACCCGGCATGGATGAGTAGTTTCAGGCATTCATTTTAAGCGGTGTTCAGGCAAGTGTGGTTTGCTGCACTTACTCGCCCACCTGCATCTTTAACCAGGCATCGATAAAAGGATCGAGATCGCCATCGAGTACGGCGTTGGCATTACCGGTCTCATAGCCGGTGCGCTCATCTTTTACCATCTGGTAAGGATGAAGGACATAGTTACGAATACGGGTACCAAACCCGGCCTTGACGTAAGCACCACGAAGCTCTGCTTCCTGTTCTTCCTTCTTGCGGAGTTCGATTTCATACAGTCGGGAGCGCAGTACTCGCATTGCCGTTTCTCGATTTTGAGTTTGACTGCGCTCGTTTTGACAGGTGACTACCAGACCGGTGGGTAGGTGCGTAAGGCGTACTGCTGTGGCATTTTTCTGCACATTTTGGCCGCCCGCGCCTCCCGACAAGAAGACATCCATCTTGATGTCGTTGGGATGAATTTCGATATCGATATCGTCGTCGAGCAAGGGGAGTACTTCTACCTTGGCAAAAGAGGTGTGGCGTCGATTGTTGGCATCGAAAGGACTGATACGCACGAGGCGATGATTCCCTTTTTCTCCTTTCAGATAACCATACGCCCAAGGACCCACGACCTCGACCGTCACACTCTTGATCCCCGCCTCTTCGCCGGGTGTGGTGTCGGTGATGGTTGTTTTGAAGCCATGGCGCTCGGCCCAGCGTAAATACATGCGCAGCAGCATTTGCACCCAATCTTGGGCTTCGGTGCCCCCTTCGCCGGCATGAATAGCGAGGATGGCATCATTTTGATCATGTTCACCCGACAGGGCGAGGAGTAATTCGCGATGATCGATCTCTTTTTTCAGAGCCTTCGCCTCGTCGGCAATTTCGGCGATGGTAGACTCATCTCCCTCGGCCTCGGCCATCTCCAACAGCTCCAGGGCGTCGGATACACGCTGCGTTAAGTCGTCCCAGGCCTCAATCTGGTCTCGCAAAGCAGCAAGACGGCGCATGGTAGCTTGTGCCGCTTTGGGGTCGGCCCAGAGCTCGGGATCAGTAGCTTTTTTGTCTAATGCTTGTAGCTCGGCTAATTTGGCCGGCCAGTCAAAGATGCCCCCGGATTGACTGGAGATGCTGCTCCAGAGATTCTAACATTGTGCGTATTTCGTTCATAAACATTTCGCTCCTTTGATAAAAATTTCAGGCTTACAATTTTTTATGGTTGACCCAAATAGGCAATACCAGGGAATTTTGTCGTTAAATTAGCCAGCATGCTTTGAAAAAGTATAGCAGAGGCAAAGTCAATGTCACAAAGCTGAATCTACTCCTTTGGCCGAGTCGGCTTTGGTCGTCCTGTGTTCGATTCCTTGGCTTGTTGGTTTTCCTGGTATACTTACCTGAAGTTCGATAGAATCGTCGTCACCGCTTGACGCCGGAATTCATCTCAGCCTAAGGAGTCTCTCTTGAGCATCGATCCCATCGTCCGTGGACGCATTACAGAGCAGTTACAGAGCATCGTCGCTGGCTATTTTGAAATTGACGTGATTGATTTCGATCGAGAGTTTCCTCCCTTCGAGTTCGCCGTCCAATTACGTGGCCGTTTTCTCGTAGATACCGAACAAGCTTACGATGTCATCGCCTCACAAGCGCAAGCATATGGTTATCTCGTTTTCTTTCGACGGGAAGAAGAGAAGCCTGTCATTTACATAGCTCAAGGCGAATTGCCGAAAGCCAGACCCAACTACCGCCTGGCCGTCATCCTCTTCCTCGTTACCCTTGCTTCGGTGTTTATCACCTTTGGCCTGACAGCTCATCGCACAATTGATTGGCGTGGAGGCCTCAGTTATGCCCTGCCTTTGATGGCTATTTTGTTGGCGCATGAGCTGGGTCATTTTTTTGTGGCGCGACGCAATCACATCAGCGTCAGTCCACCTTACTTCATTCCTCTCCCCATTATCTCCCTGGGAACGCTGGGAGCCGTGATTATGATGCTGGCTCCCCCGAAGAACCGCCGCAAATTGCTGCAAATGGCCGCAGCCGGCCCTCTTGCGGGGTTGGTGCTTGCCATACCCATCATCTGGTATGGTCTCAGCACATCACCAGTGCAGCCGTTGCCGGTGGGGCAAAGTTATTTGCTTGAAGGCAATTCGATCTTGTACGCGCTCCTCAAGTGGTTAGTCCATGGCCAATGGTTGCCATCGGCCTCAGGTATGGATGTCACTTTGAACAATATCGCCTTTGCCGGCTGGGTAGGGCTCCTGGTTACAGCCCTTAATCTCATCCCAGCCGGCCAGCTCGATGGTGGCCACGCTCTCTTTGCCCTTTTTGGCGAGCGTGTGCGTGTCATTACCTACATCCTCATTGTGGCCATGCTCATCATGTCGTTCCGCTATGTGGGGTGGCTCATCTGGGCGGCCCTGCTCTATTTTCTGGGACGTCGCTACGCTGTACCCATGGATGATCTCACCCCTCTCGATACAAAGCATAAGGCCTTAGCGGTTTTTATGCTCATCCTGGCCGTGCTGCTGTTTACACCGATTCCTTTTACAATTGTCAATCCTTGATCGCGCTAAAACAGATAGCGATCAATCAGACATCCAGATTACGGACTTCGCTGGCATGGGTGTTGATGAAACGCCGGCGGGGGGCAACTTCACCGCCCATGAGCATGTCGAAGGTCTGATCGGTCGCCGCCGCGTCTTCGATGGTCACCTGCAGAGCGGTACGTTTTTCGGGATTCATCGTTGTTTCCCATAATTGCTCAGGATTCATTTCGCCCAAGCCTTTGTAACGCTGAACGGCGATATTCTTGCCGTTGAAGCGCTTGAGAAGACGTTCTTTTTCATCCTCAGAATAAGCGTAATGATGCTCCCGTCCCGCTTTGATGAGGTAAAGAGGGGGTTGGGCGATGTACAAGTGACCGGCCGTAATCAAGGGCTCCATATAGCGGAAAAAGAGGGTCAGTAAAAGGGTGCGGATATGGGAGCCATCGACATCGGCATCGGTCATGATGAAGATGCGGTGATAGCGCAAATTAGCGAGATTGAATTGATCGCCAATGCCGGTCCCCAAAGCGGTGATCAGGGCCTGAATTTCGCGGTTGCTGAGGGCCTTATCCAGGCGGGCTTTTTCCACGTTAAGAATCTTACCGCGCAAGGGCAATATTGCCTGAAAACGGCGATCACGTCCCTGTTTGGCGGAACCACCGGCCGAATCGCCCTCGACAATGTAAATTTCAGCTTTGCTGGGGTCACGTTCAGAGCAATCGGCCAGTTTACCGGGCAAGGTCATGCTCTCGAGAGCACTTTTACGAATAACGAGATCGCGGGCCTTACGGGCGGCAGCACGGGCACGAGCACTGGTGACACATTTATCGATGATCCTCTTGGCGGCACGGGGATTACTTTCCAGCCACTCGCTAAAGGTCTCAGCAACCGCCGATTCGACCTGATTGCGGACTTCGTTGTTGAGGAGCTTGACTTTGGTCTGGCTCTCGAATTGAGGATCGACGAGCTTGACACTGATGATGGCAGTCAAACCTTCGCGGGTGTCGTCACCACTAAAATTAGCATCTTTGTCTTTAAGAATCCCTTGTTTCCGGGCATAATCATTGACACAACGGGTGACAGCACTGCGCAAGCCTGTAAGATGGGTGCCGCCGTCCGGTGTATTGATGGTGTTGGCAAAGGAGTACACCGATTCGCTAAAACCGTCGGTGTACTGAATCGCCGCCTCGACGAAAGTCTTATCAAAGGTGCGCTCGATATGGACCGGCTCATGTAGTACAGTACGGTTGCGGGTGAGGTAACGTACAAAGGAACTGACACCACCTTCGAAATAGAAGTTGATTTCTTTCGGTTCGAGAGGTCGTTCATCGACCAGGCGAATCTTGAGACCACGGCTCAAGAAGGCCATCTCGCGAATACGCTGCACGAGGGTATCAAAACGATATTCGGTGTCGGGATCAAAGATGGTATCGTCGAAGAGGAAGCGTTGCTCTGTGCCGGTATCATCCTTGCGGGTTTTACCGATGACCTCGACATCGGTGACAGGAATACCACGTTCGAAGCGTTGGCGATAAATCTTGCCATCGCGCCTGACCGTGGATTCGAACCAACGGCTAAGGGCATTGACGGCGCTGACGCCGACGCCGTGGAGGCCACCAGAAACCTTGTAGCCACCACCACCAAACTTTCCGCCGGCATGTAGTTTGGTCATGACTACGGTCAGGGCCGGTAAGCCTGTTTGCTTTTGGATACCGACAGGAATGCCGGCGCCATCATCGATGACGGAGACGCTTTTATCTTTGTGAATAATAACTTCGATATGTTCGCAGCGACCCGCCATGGCCTCGTCTACGGCATTATCGATTACCTCGTAGACCATGTGATGGAGCGCTGTTTGATCAGTGCCGCCGATATACATGCCAGGTCGGCGGCGTACTGCTTCCAGGCCCTCTAAGACCTGGATTTGATCGGCAGTATAGGGCGTATTGGAGGTCATTTCATTCGAATTCTTTGCCACGGTTGTCTATCCTCAATCACAGCTTTGTATGCTGGAAAGTTTAGAGAGTAATTTCTCTGCATTTAAGCACGAGTTCATGCTTCTTGTTGCGGTTCGGCAAACATGGCCGAACGCATTTTTTGCCAATACTGATAACGTGTACGATAAAAGTAAAGGCCAGCAGCGCTTAACGAAGCGCCAATATAAGCATTACCCAAGATACCAACAGAAATACCTAAGGTTGTGCCATCCATGGCCAGCCAAATTCTGGCAAAACCTTGGCTTAGAAGTACAGAAAGTAAAATAAAGAAAATGGTCGCAGGGGTGTTACGTCCCACAACATTGAAGCTCCGCCAGGCAGCGCGGGCTAAATTGACGCGGTCAAGGGCAATAGCTGCAACGACAAATTTGAGACCAATGGCTATCCACAAGCCGAACAGAATAAAAAAGAAGAGGAATATCCAAACAGCAAGCGTAGCACCTGTGGTTCCACCCAACAACATGCCTACGACGGACAATAAGCTGAGGAATATGGCGAGAGCCAAGAGGCTACCGAACAAGAGGAGGGTAAAGAGACCCGTGTTCAACCATATCCAACCAGCCCGGCGAATGGTTTTACGCAGACTGCTCATCTCCCGGTCGAGAGCATGAACAATCCAGGCCAACCATACACTGGCAATGAGTAATCCTATGGGAATGAATAAGATCACATAGAAAAAGAGTTGCTGCCATTTCTCTACGGCGATGACCTCGGCTGCCTTGGGCTGCACGACGGCACCGTAATGCCCCCAATAGGAGGGAAGGCCAATAATCATGCCCGATAACAGGGTCGTAAGATTGATACTCTCACCCAACATATGCATGTTGCTGGAGATCAGTTCAGCATTTTGGGTGATGTCAGGAGGCAGGTCAGGCTGGCTCAGCAAAACATTGATGGTGTGGTCAATATAGGGCGTGACAGATATCCTGGGTCCACGCCACAAAAACAGGTCCAGCAGTAACGGCAGTGCCAGTAACCACGGATACCTGCTAATAAGGCTGAAACCATGTTGGAGACAATCTATGACGCTGAGGGGCTTCTCAATCTGCGGTGTTTCTTGGATCATTTCACCTGTTATTATACCACAACTTGGCCCCAAAAACGGAATTGACAAAGGGTTTTAGAACGTCTGTTTTGAGCCCCATCCCTTGGCGCGAGGCTGAGGCGCCAAGGAGACAGTCTCCGTTTAGTCGGTGGTGCATGAAGATTTCGCTGATTAAAGTGCGTCACACCTCAGCAGGTGCGACGCACTTGGTCACCATCGCCTAAATTGATACAGTCTCCGCGCAAAGATAATAGTTTGCACTCAACGCCCATTCTGAGTATAATGCGGATGTATGGGCGGTTAGCTCAGTTGGCTAGAGCGCCACGTTGACATCGTGGAGGTCACAAGTTCAAGTCTTGTACCGCCCACACCCCCGAACCCTGCGGAACCAAGGCAACCGCAGGGTTTTGTTTTAGCGGCCGGGAGGGAATAAAGCCAAGATGTCGTTATCCTGCACTTGCATATCGAGGCCACCGTGGAAGCGAAGGTCTTTGCCGTTGAGCAAGACGCGCCAATCAGGTCCTTCATGCGGGACATAAACTTGCTCGAAGTCGGTTACCCAGGTGGCGGCGCCGTCTTCAGCAGGAGAAAGCCATTGGAGGGTAAAAAATTCTCGGCGAAGCAAGGGGTAGTAATCAAAGAATTTACGCAGAATATCAGCAACAACCGCGCCTTCATGGGCCCTCACATCCACTTGTTCTTTCCGGGCTAGAGCACGGAGACGACCATACAAACGCACATGTACAGTCAAGGTACCCTCATCCAGATGCAAAGCAGTGTCATACCCTGCCAACATCTGATGCAGTTGCAGACTTAAGTAGCGATTCCAACCACCCAGAGCTGTGGCCAGAAGCTCCCGATCTTTGACTGCCGCCACCAATCGCGCGGTGACAAAAGAATTGACATGCCCGATCGAGCCTGTGACCCAAATCTCTGGGGTATGAATGTGCCGGGGGCCATGGCCGGCATGAATTTGTCCGGCCCGGAAAAGATACAGAGCAAAGTCTTCGCTAAGATCAACACCGATAGAACGGGCAAACCAGGTTGCGAAGAATTGGCGACGTTCCTGCAGGTGCTCCTCATCCATCTTTTGTTCCCAACCCAATATGGCTGCCGTTTCATCGAAACTGGCCAAGTAGTCGTATGTGTCGGCCACGAACTGTACAGCATGTTGGAGGAGATATTCACTGACTTGCTGCATGGCACGCACAACAGTCTCATCTAGCAGCAAAAACGCCTGCATGCGTTCCCAAGCCCTAATGGGGTCTGGAGCCAAGCCTCGAAGTTCGAGGGAAAAGGTTTGTGTGGGTGTGGAATCTAACATAGTCACCTCATCAAAGAGTAGGAATGGTGTGGGGTTGAAAATCGTACCACCATTCCTCTAAGAATGCGAAATGCTTCATATTTTTTTCGGTAAGCAAACACCCTGTTCCCAGCGAGTCAAGGGCGCAGCCTGGAACGCAGAACCTGACAATAAGCCACCATGCGTTCACGCCGCAAAGGCCGCTTGTGCCCGAGTAGCCACTTGCCTCCCTCGCGTAGCCACTGCACGCCAAAGGTCATCAGCAACCACCAGCGTAAGATTTCCGCCCAAATCGAGCCGAAGTATTTGCGCGTGTAAAGAACACGCCCACGAAAAAAGCGGATATGGCGCGAAGATACGACCTGTTCGCTGGATTTACCCTCGTAATGAATAATGAGGGCGTGGGGATCGTAGGCCACCTGCCAGCCCGCCGCCTGGGCGCGAAAGCACCAATCCAATTCGTCAGAATACATGAAAAAGCTTTCATCCAAGCCACCGATCTGCTCGTAAACCTGACGCCGCACCATCATTGCCGCACCAACGATCCAGTCGACTAGTTGTGGCTGATCGTGGGGCTGATCAAGCATGCTGTAGGTACGAAACCAGGGTAGCCAGGGCAGGTACTCCTGGACGATGGTGCTTTCGGTAAAGAGTGTGAGCAGGGTGGGAAAACGACGGCGGCTGGGCTGGTGACTGCCATCGCCGTATTGCAAGTGGGGGCCGACGATACCGACCTGCGGATGCTCTTGTAAAAACTGTACGAGTTCAGCAATGGCACCAGCGGTAGGCTTGGTATCGGGATTGAGCAGAAAGAGATAGTTGCCACGAGCCTTAGCCAAGGCCTGATTGTTGCCTCCCGTAAAGCCACGGTTTTGCGAATTGGCAATGATACGCGTACGCGGAAAGGCGCTTTGTATCGCGGCTACGGTATCGTCGCGGCTGGCATTGTCTACGACGATGACCTCATAGCTGAAAGTGTCACCTACAGCTTCAGGAATAGCAGCTAGACAATCGAGCAGGAGGTCTCGGACATTCCAGGAAACAATAAGGATGGAGATGTCGGGGATAGGCTCGACGGCATTTTGGGGAGACTGGGAAACGCTCATGCAACTGCTTGGCCCGCCAAGGATTATTTGGCGTACTCGATAGCACGGGTCTCACGGATGACCGTGATCTTGATTTGACCCGGATATTGCAGGCTATCTTCGACTTTGTGGGCGATGTTGCGCGCGAGCTCGATGATCGACATGTCGTCCAACTGATTGGGGCGAACGATGATCCGTACTTCGCGGCCAGCCTGGATGGCAAATGCTTCCTGGACACCATTAAAGCCCTTGGCGATCTCTTCCAGGGCTGTAAGACGCTTGATGTAACTTTCCAGAGATTCGCGGCGGGCGCCAGGTCGTGCCCCCGAAATGGCGTCGGCGGCGCCGACGATGATGGCTTCCAATGATTGCGGTTCGGTCTCGCCATGGTGGGCGGCAATGATATTGACGACCTTTTCGGGAACACCATAACGCCGGGCGATTTCGGCGCCGACAATGGCATGAGGCCCTTCCACTTCATGGCTGACTGCTTTTCCTAAATCGTGCAACAGCCCACCCATCTTCGCGGCCCTGACATCACCGTGCAACTCGGTGGCCAGTAGCCCTGCAAGATGGCTGGTTTCGATGGCGTGGTAGTACTGGTTCTGTCCGTAGCTGGTACGGAACTTCAGCCGACCCACCAACTTGAGTATTTCGGGATGCAGGCCCTGGAATCCGGTCTGGAATGCGGCTTCTTCCCCCGCCTCGCGAATCGCCCGATCCACCTCTTGTTGTGCTTTTTCCACCTCTTTTTCGATACGGGCGGGATGAATGCGGCCATCCTGTACGAGCTTGGAAAGGGCAATACGGGCAACTTCGCGGCGAACAGGATCATGGCTGGAGATGATAATGGCCTCGGGCGTGTCATCGACGACAAGATCGACGCCCGTAGCACTTTCGATGGCGCGGATGTTACGCCCCTGGCGGCCAATGATCCGCCCCTTCATTTCGTCAGTGGGCAGAGGAATCGAGGCTACAGTACTCTCGGCGACAATGTCGGAGGCCAGACGCTCGATGGAGAGAGTGACCAGCTCTCGTGCTCGCTGATCCGCGGTTTCGGCGATTTCCGCTTCGATCTGGCGAACAATGCGTGCCATTTCCACGCGTTCTGTTTGCTCCACCCGTTTCAGCAGCTCTTCTTTGGCCTCATCTCGGGTCATACTGCTGATACGCTCAAGGGTGGCTTCGTACTCTTGTTCAGCCTTTTGCAGCTCGTTGAAGCGTTTATCAATTGCACTCTGACGCTGGTTGAGACGGCGTTCACGGCTTTCGAGATTTTCGGTACGTTCTTCGAGCTGATCCAAACGCCGCTGGGCTCTCTCTTCCAGCCGGCTCAATTCACGGCGCCGGCGATTCATTTCGGCCTCGGCCTCGTTACGAATCGCCAGTGCTTTATCTTTGGCTTCGATCTCAATCTCTCGAGCCTTGTCCTTGGCTTCGGTGAGGATAAGTTCAGAGCGCTGTTGGGCATTGGCCAGGGTGTGGGCATCGGCACGCTTTTTCAGCCAATAGCCCACGATGATGCCTACAATAAGGGCAAGCAAGGCAAGGGGCAGAGCGATGAGTAAGTGTATTTCCATGTTGTAAGGTCCTTTGATTTAGGAATGATACAGGTGTAAGTGGGGAATTAGTCAGAAGGTAGGGAGGAAGAATGAAGGATATGCCAGGCTTCGACAACGGTGCTGCGGGCTACGGCGTAAGCAAAGCCGCGGCGTTGCAGGAAACCTAGCATTTTGCGTTCAAAGTCGGGTTGGCTTAACTGGCGCCAGCGCTGAATGCGCTGTCGAGCAGCAGCGAGGGCCAAGGCCTCTTCATCAAGCTCAGCCAGAGCAGTGTTGATCGTATCGCTGTCAATTCCCTTTTGGCGGAGTTCGGCAGCGAGAAGGGAACGACCACTGGGATGAAATTGAGAACGATTCTCAAGCCACCAACGTACGAACTCGTGGTCATCGATGTAGCCACGATCTTTCAGGCGTTCAATCACCTGATCACAAACGTCGGGCTCGAAATGTGCCTGTCGTAATCTCGTCCGCATTTCCTGTTCGGAACGAGGACGATGGCCTAACAGGCGAAGGGCTCGATCGTATGCTTTGGCTTCAGTGTTTAGTTGCTGAAGTTGGCGGATTTCCGTGTCAGAAAGATGCTGGCCTACGTGCAGACGGGCTGCTTCGATATCGGGCACGGCAAAGGCAAACGTGTCGTCTAAATAGACATTCACACGCTGGTGATTACGTTTTTGATAAACAAGACGAGTTATAACGCCAGCCATTTTGAGGGCACACGATCGCAGCCAGGCTTTAACCGGTCGCCATGTAAAAATAACATGGAGGAACGATTATTAGCCCAGAAAGGAATAGCAGCAATGAAATGAAGTCAGTCGTTTCCGACAACCTTCATCCGTAGCGGCAATCCTCGTATTGCGCGAATCTGGTTCTCGATTGTCTCAAGAAGTTTGGGATTATCGCGCAGGTATTGCTTGACGTTTTCACGTCCCTGGCCCAGACGAGCATCCTCATACGAGTAGAAGGAGCCCCGCTTATCGATAATGTTATACTCAACCCCTAAATCCAATACTTCTCCAGCTTTGGAGATGCCTTCGTTGAACATGATGTCGAATTCAGCCCGGCGGAAGGGCGGTGCGACCTTATTCTTTTTCACCGAGACACGCACACGGTTACCAATAGTCTCGGTACCAGATTTAAGGCTCTGGATACGACGAATATCCAAACGCACGGAAGCATAGAATTTGAGCGCCAAGCCACCACTGGTGATTTCAGGATTACCAAATATGACACCGATTTTCTGACGGAGTTGATTCGTAAAAATCATGACGGTGTTGGTTTGCTTGATGACGCCGCTGAGCTTACGCAAGGCTTGGCTCATCAGTCGCGCTTGCAAACCGACATGGCTGTCACCCATTTCCCCTTCAATTTCGGCACGGGGAACCAGGGCAGCCACCGAATCAATGATGACTACATCCATCGCGCCAGAACGGATCAAGGCTTCGGCGATTTCCAAAGCTTGTTCTCCGGTATCCGGCTGTGAGATGTAAAGATTGTTGGTGTCAACACCGATACGCTCGGCATAAGCAGGATCAAGGGCATGTTCAACATCGATAAAAGCACAGAGACCACCGCCTTTTTGCGCTTCGGCGATGGTGTGCAAACAAAGGGTCGTTTTACCTGAAGATTCAGGGCCATAAATTTCGATTACACGACCGCGAGGCAAGCCCCCTACCCCTAAGGCAATATCAAGACTCAGTGAGCCGGTCGAGATGGTTTGTACATGTAAACCAGTGGCTTCACCTAATTTCATAATGGTCCCCTCGCCAAAACGCTTGGTGAGGTTTGCCAGGGTTGATTCAAGAGCTTGTTTGCGACCGTCTGCAGCCATAAGAATTCCTGTACGCGATGTGATACATAAAGACTTCATAAAGTATAACCCATACACGACCCGCCCTGCAACCGCGCCAGGCTATCATTGGGGCAAGAATATCATCCTGACAAGCGCAAAAAACGCGCACAGAAAGGACAATGATCGGTAATCGGCAGCGCCACCCCAACTGTAAAAGCTCAACTCATTTGCCAGAATTTGGGCTTATGAAGATGCCTAGCGCAAAAAGCCGAAGGGATTACGCTGAACATTGTGCCAGCGAATCTCAAAATGCAGGTGGGGCCCAGTACTTCTACCCGTACTGCCCACCGAACCGATACGCTGTCCTTGTCCCACCGATTCGCCCTGACGCACCAATATCTTGCTTAAATGAGCGTAATAGGTACGATAGCCATTACC
>JAADFV010000319.1:18573-25427 GCA_013152695.1 Chloroflexota bacterium
CCAATATCAATCGCCCGGTGATGTGCCCAATAGCCCTGCGTAATTTTACCACTGACAGGCCACACAAAAGTGCCCGTACCCTTACGCGCACTTTTAGGAATGGGGCCATTGTAAATGCTGACCGTGCGCGGAATGTAAGGCTTCTCGCCGCCCGGCACAATGAGGTAAGTACCTATCTGCAGCGGTTGATTCTCATCCTCTAGCTTATTCCAGGCATAATTCACAATATCCGCCGGTTGTACTTTATACTTCTTGGCTATAGAAACAACCGTATCGCCCTTTTTTACCTTATGGTACACTCCATCCACCGGCAGAATCACCAGCTCATCACCGATCCGGAGCATGTCAGGATTGAGCTCAAGATCACGATTCGCCCACATAATCGTCGAGGGCTGAATTCCGAATTGGTCGGCAATACTGAATACCGTATCCCCTGCCTGAACCTTGTAATTGACGATATCGAGCCGTGGCCGCTTGGGAATCGTCGTAAAAGGTACTGCTGAGCGAGAAAGCGAAATCGAGGCGGAAAGAGACGCCCCCCCGATGGCCGTAACCCGCTGTCCTACGAGCTCAGCCGTGGGTGAAGCAGTGGGTGCAGGTAAAAGATCCGCTTCACTGATATTCCATTGCGGCAACTGCATCCGCCCTACCAACAGGACCCCCACCACCACGGCCAATAAGGCCAGATGTGATGCGTAGCGCACAGGCGCAGAGGCATCACTCCCTTGCCCGCTTAGTTCTTCATACAAGCGCTGCCATAGATCGCGTCCGCTAGCCCGTAGGCCAGAGGAGGGATCATCACTGTCGGGAGAAGAAGGTGTGTTTTCTGTGTCAGGGGAGAAGTGTTCCATACAAAATGGAAAAGGTTGCCTTGAGGATTTACAGTAGAAAGGCTCATTTCCAGCGCCGTGCATTATAGCACGGCGGCGGCATTGCCCCAAAAAACATCATTCTCCTGTATCCGCTAACTCACGAAACAGAAACCATTCTCCCTCACGTTGTTGCCGGGGAGATCGATCGTAGTAAAGATCGAATATCCGTCCATCTTCGCAGCGCACGCGAAAGTAGAACCTTCCTACCCCCCAAGACCCGCGCTGACGTGCTCTCTGGGCGTGCTCGGGGCGCATATTCGTCGCCATACGTCCCCGCCGCCCGAAATCTTGCCAGGCCTGCAATAATTCACTCACCAGCCAACATTGCTCGCGCCAGATAAAACGATCGGGACAGCCAGGTGTTTTGCAAAAGGTGGGAGGCTGGTCGAATTCGACCTGAATGGGTTCACCGATAAAGTGAAGCGGACGCAATGACATGAATTCAAGCTCGGGATAAGGTCAAGAGGGTATTTTCTAAGAGGACGCCGGCCTGATCCCAGGTGTACCGCTGCTCGACGATGGCACGAAGCTGCTTTGCTTCTGCCCTTAGAGCATCGAGGGAGTCGAGGGCTGAGCGAATGGCCTGAGCGAGGCCTTCAGCCGTGGCGGTCTTGGCGTAGATGGCATGGGAGCCCAGATATTGGCGATGAACAGGAGTATCTGTGGCGACGATAGGCAAGGCCATGCTCATGTAAGGCAGAAGCTTGCCACTCCCTTCGGTCGTCGAGAGTTTGGGAGCGAGAGCCAGATCGGCCAGAGCGAGATAGCGAGGAGCCTCGGTGTAAGGAATGGCGCCGGTAAAGCGCACTTTGTCCGCTACACCGAGGTGTTTGGCCATGTTTTGATAATGCTCAACGCGAGGAAATCCCATCATCAGAAGTTGGATAGGGGCGTTGCGCAAAAGAGGATGTGCCATGGCCTGCAGGAGTAAATCGACGCCTTGATAGGGAGCAAGGAGGCCGAGATAAGCCACGACCGCTTTCTGCTCATCCAGTCCTAACCGTCTGTAAAGAGTAAGGTCTGGCGCCTGAGGATGAAAGAGATCGGGATCGACACTGTCGGGGAGGAGGTGCAAGCGCTCTTGGGGGAGGCCTCTTTGCAGGAGAAGGTTGTAAGTGGTCTGGGAGGAGGGGAAGAGGGCCTGCGGTTGACGCTCGATCCATCGTTCTAGCTTTTCCAGCCAGGAAAGAAAAGGCGATCGGGCAGAGATAAAATGGTGATCCAGCATTTCGGCCGTGAGCGAGCCCTGGTAGTCAAAGAGGACAGGAATCCGCTGCCAGCGGCTGAGTAACCAGGCCAGTAATGCGCCTTCGTGCAAGAAGGCATAGAGGGCGTCTGGGCGAAAGCGGAAGGCAGCAAGGGAAAGTGTGGGCAGAAGAAGCGCATCGAGAAAGATCTTTCGGCGGGAGGAGCCCACCGGCATCGTACGGGCCCAGGGAAGAGGAGGACGGGTGGTGGGAAGGGAGGGAAGGGTACGACCGGCAGGGTATGTCACGAGATGCACCTCGTGTCCACGGCCTTGCAAGGCCTGCAAATGTCCCCGAATACGAATATGACACCCGTAATCGGTAAAAAAACCGGTGGGAGCAATAGCAAGAATGCGCATAATAAGCCTGGAGGCTAAGCAAAAGCGCCCAGCAAAGCGATTTTTCCCTTTCTCGCCAGAGCGATTACCCTTCCCCTGTACCCACACACATTCATAACGGTTCCTGAATCAATTTATCGTAAATGTCTGCGAGTTCTTCTTCGGAGTAGAAATGAATGACAATGCGCCCACCCTTGCGGGTGCGAAAGAGATTGACTTTGGTACCCAGCCGTTCCCGCAGGCGGTCTTCCAAGGCCTTACTTTCTGGAGTATTGGAGAGGTCGTCCTCTTTGTCGGGGGGAGAAGCGGCGGGTGTATTCAAGCGCCGCACCAATTCTTCGGTTTGGCGTACCGAGAGGCCGCGGTTGATCACCAGTTTTGTCGCTTCGACCATGGTTTGTTCATCGTTGAGCCCCAAAATGGCGCGGGCATGACCTTCGCGAATTTGCCCTTCGATGAGAGCATTTTTCACCGGTTCAGGCAGTCGTAGCAAACGTACGATGTTGGCTACAGCGGTACGGCTTTTACCCACCCTATCTGCCACCTGTTCTTGCGTAAGGCCAAATTCCTCGATCAGGGTCTGGTAGGCCGTGGCTTCTTCCAAGGGGTTCAAGTCGGAACGCTGGATATTTTCGACTAGAGCCAGCTCCAGCATGTCTTGGGGGCTGGCCTCTTTGATAACGACTGGGATTTCGCTAAGGCCGGCCAGGCGCGAAGCGCGCCAGCGCCGTTCTCCGGCAATGATAACGAAGGGAGTTGGGTCTTCGACCGGAGCAGCGGTGACGATGATGGGCTGAATCAGGCCGTGTTCCTTAATGGAGGCAGCAAGTTCGGCCAAAGCTTCGGGGGCGATAGCTTGCCGGGGCTGGCGGGGGTTGGGACTTACATCTTCGATGGGCAGGATGCGTAAGCCGGTCTCGCCCCCTGCGGTGGAAGGAGGTGCGCCAGGAGATTCCGGGATTAAGCTGGTCAAGCCACGACCGAGGCCACGCCGTTTCATGTTGTTACTCCCTGAGGAATAGAGGCATTGTTACGTTCGATAAGTTCTTGGGCCAACTCGGCATAAGCCTTGGCGCCCGGTGAGTTGGGGGCATAGGTGTTGATCGGTTCACCATAGCTCGGCGCTTCGCCCAGACGGATGCTGCGGGGAATCACGGTCTTGAAAACAGTGTCCCTAAAATAGCTCCGCACCTCTCTTTCGACCTGCTGGCTCAGTTTAAGGCGCTGGTCATGCATAGTGAGAAGCAGGCCAGCAACGCGCAGGCTGGGGTTGAGGGCCTGTTTGACCTGATCGATGGTGTGGAGCAGCTGCCCCAGCCCCTCCATGGCCAGATATTCACATTGCAAAGGCACGAGAACACCGTGGGTGGCGGCTGCCAGCGCGTTCACCGTAATCAAACCGAGGCTGGGAGGATTATCGATGAGGATGTAATCGTAGCGATGAAGGGTAGGAGTGAGGGCGTCACGAAGGAGGTAGGCGCGGCGAAAGGGGTCACGGATGCTTTCCACGGCCTCGGTTTCGAGGGCGGCCAGTTCATGAGAGCTGGGGGCCAAATCGAGACGCATGCGATTGGTGAGTGTGATCACGTCGGCAAGGGGAACTTCGCCGCTAAAAACATCGTATAAAGAACGAGGTAGTTGGCTGGCAATGAGGCCGAGGCTGCTGGTGGCATTAGCCTGGGGATCGATGTCGATGATCAGCACGCGCTGACCGGCAGCAGCGAGATAAGCGCCGAGATTGACTGCGGTGGTCGTCTTGCCCACACCGCCCTTTTGATTGGCTATGGCGTAAACGTAGGTCATGGCAAAGGATGATCCTGGATGTAGGCTTGCACTTGTTCGGGATTAGGAATGCCGTCCGTTCCCCTCGATTCGATGCCGATACTGGCGGTGACATTCGCAAAGTAGGCCGCCTGTATCGGGTCTCGGTGTTCGTAATAATGAATCAAAAAGGCAGCGGCAAAGGTATCACCTGCCCCAGTAGGATCAACTTCGTGCGCAGGCCGTGAGGGGATTCTATGTCGCTCACCTTCGACATAAAGGATGCAACCCTCTGCCGCTTTGGTAATAGCGACAACGGGCACAGTATCGATAATTGTGGGTAAAATGCTGAGATCGCCGATCAAGTCCTCATCGGAAAAGATGATGGCATCGAGGTGGGGCAAAATGCGGCCAGCGCTGTACCAGGGGACGGCAAGCACTCGACCTTTGCTATCCCATTCGCGCATCCACCCCTGGGGCGTGGCCGCCACCAAACCCTGTGCACGCTCGGCAATGGTTGGATCGACTTCTTGCGTGAGGGGAGCGAGGAGGATGATATCGGAGTTGTAAAGATGTTCGGGGACATCTGTGGCCAAAATCGGGCCCGCAACAGCACGTAAATGCTGAGTACGTACGTTGTTATGATAGACGTTGTGAAAAGTGGTCGTGTATCGTGAAGGAAGTTGGATAATTTCGATATCTTTGAGTAAGGGATGTTGCACATCTTCAGGGCGAGATCGTGAGACCACGGTAACATCAGCCCCCAACCGTTTGGCTGTGATGCCGGCATAGCTGGATGTGCCGCCTAGCGTGTATCCGCCGGGAACGACATCTCTGGTGATATTGCCGATGATTGTAAAATGCACGGGGGAACTCCTACGCAATGATGGGGGAAGCATTAGGATTTTAGCATACCGGTGGGGCTCAAGCCAAAGGGCGTATCGGCTACGTGATGAATTGTCGTTTTACCTGCTTGAAAGTACAATGCAAGCCGTCAAGTTACCTACGCAGCCAAATCCCTCCCTCTTTCCTTCACCCTCATGCTCATTTTTTAGATTTATGAATAACCGTTTTCGCCGTCATGGCTTGCTCATTCTCCTTTTTCTTGGTGTGGCCTTCATCGATACCTGGCCATTGCTGCGTCAACTAGGTACACATGTTCCGGGATCGGACACCTGGGCTTACGACGAATATACTTTTATCTGGTCGATGTGGTGGTTCAAGCACAGTCTCATCGATCTACAAAGCTCGATTTTCTTTAGCCCAAACATTTTCTATCCCCTGGGCATGGAGCTGATCCTTTATTCGTATAACCTGATGTCGGCTATTTTGGCTTTGCCTTTGGGCCTGGCGTTTAATTGGCCCTTAGCGGCAAATTTTACCCTCTTATTTAGCATTGTTCTCTCCGCTTATGGTGCTTATCTGCTGGTTTTGTGGCTGCTAACGCAAGGCATTCGTGACGAAAATCGTATCCCCTGGCTGGCACAGGTAACACCGGCGATGGTGCAAGGAGCAGCACTTTTAGCAGGATTGATCTATGCATTCTCCAGTAATCGGGGGGTTTATCTGGCCTTGGGCCATTATAACATCCAAAGCTGGCAATTTTTGCCCTTTTTCCTCCTCTATTTACTGCGCTTGTTACGGCAACCCAACCGTCATAACGCCTTGATGGCAGGCTTATTTGCTGCTCTCAATGTACTCGTGGATATGCAATATGGCATTTTTATGGCTTTCTTTGGGGCTTGTCTGCTATTGACCCGCCCCTGGCGCCAATTTTTATGGAAGCGGCCTTTCCCTTGGCGTCGCTGGGCTTACTTAGGGGGCGCGGGTGTTGTGGCTGTGTTGTTGATTCTGCCCTATTTTTGGGAAACAGTAAAAGCGATGTTGAATGCAGACTTCCTCCTGAAAGGCTGGGGCGATGTCTTGAAGCTTTCCGCAGACCTGGTGGGATGGTTCACACCCACGGCATTGCATCCCTTGTCGGGTGTCGATTGGGTACAGCGCTTGCGGGCTGTGCAGGAAGGTACGGCGCCCTTTCGTGATGTCAATACCGTCTTTTTGGGCTACCTCACGCTTGTGCTGGCCGGAGTGGGAGCCATAGCACTATGGCGTTATCGCCGGGGCTGGAGTCTGGCTGCATTCCTTTCCGCTTTATTTACCCTGGGGCCCTTGCTTCAAATTCGAGGCCGGCTTCTCTTTGATTTTGACGGCCTGCAAAGTTCCATACCGCTACCTTTTTTGCTTTTACACTACTTGCCTTTTGTGAAAGGAAACCGCACGGCAAACCGCTGGAGCATCCCCTTGATGTTGGCCCTGGCAGTGTTGGCCGCCTGGGGACTATTGCTCTTGTTGACTTGGCTCCGTAGACGTATTCCGAAGCAACGGCAACGCCAGCAACGCTGGTTGGTTACTGCCGTCACAGGAATTCTCACCCTGGGCATTTTGGCCGAGCACGCTTTTTTCCCCCTCCCTTTGACCGATGCCCGCATTCCTCCGGCGATCCAGGAACTGGCTGCGCTGCCTGATGGCGCTGTTTTGCAGATTCCCATGGGGTGGCGCAATAGCTTTGGCGTGCTGGGCGCGGAGCGCACACAGGCCCAATATTACATGACGGCGCATCAAAAGCCGATTCTTTC
>JAADFV010000320.1 GCA_013152695.1 Chloroflexota bacterium
GTTCCCGAGTAGTGGGGAAGCCTGCGAAAGGCATGGCGCCTGGTGCAGCAGTGCCGGGAACTGGGGGTGAAAATGGTGCTGGGGGGCGGCGAGATCGTCTCTGCCGAAGCATTGCGCTGGTTGGGTGAGTTGGCCTTGGCCTGGGATGCCGAATTCGTAACTGTGCCGATCAGTGCCGGCCACGAATTTATGCTCATTCCTGAGCTGGCGATGTTGCGTTCCCTGGCCTGGCAACGCTACCGCGCCCTTCATTCCGAATGAAAGTTCTTCAATCCCTCCTTTACTCATCGTTATGGACTTTTTGGCATGAAGATCACTGAGATCAAAACCTTTGTTGTTGGCAACCCCCCTCCTCACTTTGGCGGGCGATACTTCATTTTTCTCAAACTTAGTACTGACAAGGGCATCCATGGCTATGGCGAGGTTTATTCCGTACCTTTTCATCCCCATGTTGTCGTCAAAATGATCGAAGATGTGTACGAACGCTATGTCATGGGCAGGGATCCCTTCAAAATTGAGCGATTATGGCGCATCATCTACTCCAGTGGCTTCACGCAACGTCCCGATACCTCGATTCTGGGCATTCTTAGCGGCATCGAAATGGCTTGTTGGGACATCATCGGTAAAGAACTGGATAAACCCGTGTATGAGCTATTGGGCGGTCAGGTACACGAAAAACTTCGCTCCTACACCTACCTTTATCCCCAAGAGGGTGACGCCAGCGACGTCTACATGGACCCCGATTTAGCGGCAGAGCGGGCAGCGGAGTATGTGAAGCTGGGATTCACGGCAGTCAAATTCGATGCTGTGAGTTTTTATTCGGCCTTCGATCCGCGCCAGATTTCTCTCGAGGCTCTGGATCGTTCAGAGGAGTTCATGCGTAAAATCAGGGAGGCGGTGGGTGGTAGCTGCGATATCCTTTTTGGCACCCATGGTCAAATGACACCCTCCAGCGCCATCCGCCTGGCCAAGCGTCTTGAGCCTTACGATCCCTTGTGGCTAGAAGAGCCGGTACCACCTGAAAATGTGGAGGCTATGGCAACAGTCGCCCGTGCCACCAGTATCCCCATTGCCACGGGTGAGCGCCTTGCAACCAAATACGAGTTTGCTCGCGTTCTCGATAAACAAGCGGCATCGATCTTGCAGATGGCGCTGGGGCGCGTGGGCGGTATTCTCGAAGCCAAGAAAATAGCGGGCATGGCCGAAGCCCACTATGCCCAGATTGCCCCTCATCTCTACTGCGGCCCCATCGAAGGCGCCGCCAATATCCAAATTGCCACCTGTAGCCCTAATTTTCTCATTCAGGAAAGCATCCAGACCTGGGGTGGATTCCATGCCGACATTCTCAAGACCCCAATCCAGTGGGAAAACGGCTACATCATCCCCTCCTCCCGGCCGGGGCTAGGGGTCGAGCTCGATGAAGAGGTGGCGGTGCAGCATCCCTACACAGGTAAGTTGCTCCACCTGGAAATGGCAGACAGACCCATGTGAGCTGTGGAGGACTGTCTCTCCTTCGCCCCGCTTCGTAAAGAGGACGCGGATGAACGCGGACGGACACGGATAGCTGCTTTGAAAATAGAATAATCAAGGCGCCTGGGCCACCAGCTGCAGGGCGACCTGATAGCCAAGACGGCGGAGTTGCCGCATGAGGTAGTCAACTTTAGCCTCTTTACGGCGCTGGTCGAAATAATCAGGGCCCAGGTCCTGATAAGGCTGTTGACGAGTCAACATGTAGTAGATGCTGACAAGCATGGAATGTGCGACTGCGACGATGGCCCGTTTCTTTCCCCGTCGTCTGACAAGACGCCGATACAATGCAGCGAGATAGCTATCCTTCTTGCGTTGGGCAGCCCAGGCTGCCTGGGTAAGGATGGAGCGTACCGTGCGATTGCCTTTCTTGGTGCGGCCAGAGTAACGCTTGCCGCCACTTTGATGATTGCCCGGCGCCAGACCGGCCCAGGCGGCGAGATGTCTGGCCGAAGGGAAGCGGCTCATGTCCAGGCCGATTTCAGCCAGGACCATTTCAGCGATGCGGCGGTCAATGCCAGGGATGGTCGATAGGAGTTCGATGGCCTGGTTCCAGGTCAAAAGGCCTCCCTGGTCGCCATGGTTGTGCTGCGCATCTTGTCCATCGCCCTGCTCGGCAGGAGGCTTTGCGTCGGAAGCATCACTCATCGCCTCAATGCGTTGGGCGATCTCCTGGCTGAGGGTTTGAATCTCCTCGTCCAGAAAGTCGATGTGCGAGAGATGCCGACGCAGCAGAAAGCGATGATGGTCGGTCATCCGGCCTATCAGGGCTTTCTCTAGTTCAGGCAGCTTGTTGCGCAGGCGGCCCTTGGCCAGATTGGCCAGCGCCTTCGGGTCCGCTTCGCCCCGAATCATGGCGTCCAGCATCCGTCGAGCTGAAACGCCCAGGATGTCGGTCACCACCGAGGCCAGCTTGATGTTGGCGTCCTCCAAGACCTTCTGCACCCGGTTGACGACGCGAGCCCGTTCCTGCACCAGGGTCTGGCGCATGCGGGTCAGATCCCGCAGCTCTCGTTGGGGCCGCTCCGGAATGAAGCTGGGTTTGAGAAAGCCCATCTGCATCAGCTGCGCCAGCCATTCCGCATCCTTGATGTCGGTCTTGCGGGCGGGCACATGCTTGACATGCTGAGCGTTGACCAGCCAAGTCTCGAAGTTGCTTTCCAGGATGTTAAAGACCGGCTTCCAATATTCACCGGTGCTCTCCATGGCCACGTGGTGCACATCCCACTCAGCCAACCAATCGCTCAAGGTCAACAGCTCTTCGGTGGTCGTGCCGAAGGTCTGTGTCTCGAACTCAACTTCCATGCGATCAGTCAAGCGACGCCGACAGGCCACTACTGTCTTCTTGTGTACGTCCAGGCCGGCGCAGCGTTCAAAGATGATCTGGCTCATCATAACCTCCTGCGGAAACGAATGGCTTGGATGACATCTGCTGGTCAGGATGCTCTCACAGACAAGAGTCTGCTTTACGTGCTCGCAGCAACAAGTATCGGCGCCTCAGAGCATCCGGGTCAGCCTGTTCTTCAGGTTCACAGCGCCAAGTAGTCATCGACCGCTTGACCAGCGTCTGCTATCATTATAACCATTCCAAAAGGAAACAGCACTGCCGCCAAACGCCGACGCCGCCATTTTCATCGGTATCGGCGGGCTGCCGTCCGTGTTGCCTGTTCTGAAAATAGGATAAAAGGGAAAAAGGGTAAAAGGGGGGTGGCTTTGTTTGGAGACCGGTAAACCGGTAAACCAGAAAACCGGGAAACCGGGGGCCGTAAAGGTGACTGTCACCGGTTTTTACCGATTTTCATCAGTTTCGGTGGGCAGCCGCCCGTGTTGTCTGCTTGAGATGTAGCGCTTCACCATTGTGAAGTAAACGGCCTGAATTAATACCTTGCCAGTCAGATTTTAGCCCCCTGAGCTAGGGAATTTCGTAGGAGCAGGAAGCTGCAGGGAGTAGGAAGCAGGGAGCAAGTAGCAGGGATTGCTCGCCCGCAAAGGGAGGGAGGCGGAAGACAGAAGACGGAAGAG
>JAADFV010000321.1 GCA_013152695.1 Chloroflexota bacterium
CCTCGCCTGCATCTCCTAGTAGCCGTGGCAGCAAGGCAAAACCTGCGCAAAAGAAACCTCCAGCAACGCAAAAACAGCCTACTTCCACAGCCGCAGGGAGTAGGCGCAGCAGTAAAACGACCACAGCACGCAAGACGACTGCCACGAGCAAGAAAGCGGCCACCAGCGCTGCCCCAAAGAGCACTAAAACCACAACAGCACGTAAAACGGCGACTACGGCCAAAAAAGCGACCACGACAGCCTCCAAGAGTCCACGGAGCAGTAAAACCACGACAGCAGGCAAAACGGCGGCTACCACCAAAAAAGCGGCGACCACCGCAGCGCCCAAGAGCAAGCGTAGCAGTAAGACAAAAGCCGCCCGAAAGACGACTACCACGGCTAAGAAACCGGCCACTACGGCCACTCCTAAGACTTCCCGCAAATCGTCAAGTACCAGTAAAAGTTCCTCATCCTCGCGCTCATCGCCCAAATCAAGCACTCGTCCTGCCCCCACACCGGCCAAGCCCAGCAGCCTCGATGCCATCAAGAAAAATATCAGACGGAAACGGAAATGAGCTGGCCTTGCTTATCGGCATCCTCCAGCTTCCACCCCACACAGCCTTCCCCTCCGCACACTGCTACCCCCCAGGCTCAGCCTTCCAGTTTCTCACTTCTGTTCTCAAGTATCCTTCTTCTGTTCCAGGCGCCAGTATTGCTCCAGGCGTCGCCTAAAGGCAGCGGGGCGTTCGGCATAGATGAAAGCACCTAAGTGCAGGGCGGCTGCTTCCAGCTCCTGGCGATAGGCATCCAGGGCGGGCATGAGTACGGCAATCTCGGCCTGCAACGCCGGTTCCTCCAGCGAAGCCAGGTAGGTGCGTAGGTCGATGAGGTCGTGCTGCACACCGAGATAGTTGGAGAGTGTGACAAGTTCAGCGGTGTAGGCTTGCATGAGGGCCGGCCAAAGCAGGTTGAGTACGCTCATTTGGTGACGCAGGTACTTCACACGCTTACGCCAAAGATGAAAGTGAATGGGGGTAGGGTGCTGCTGGCATGCAGCCAGTTCTTTGCGGCCCCGGCGATAAGTGCGTTGTAAACCGCAACGGATAGCGGCAAAGCCTTCATCTGTACAGGGCATCTGCGTTACGAGCTCTCGGCCCTGGCTCATCAGCTCTATCTCCTGGCCCATCAGATCCTTATCTACAACGAATTCCTGCAAGAGCCGCTCATGGTGGTCATGCAAATGCTTACGCAAGGCTGGAAAGGCATCAGCCGGGAAGGCCTGAGAGCTGTGGGCGATGACATCCGCCATGGTTTCCTCGAGCACCGTGCTGATGCGAAACTCGCTGAGGCCCCGACCAGCATCACGTAAGGCAATGTTGGCGGCGCCATAAGTGGCGTGCCCGAGACAGCCTCGCAATAAGCGTAGCATGGCCCGCGCTTTCTTCAAGGCTTTGCGCGCTTCGTGTATGGCAATATCCGTATTTTCGCAAGGCCCGACAAACTGCCAGATGGCGAGATTGATCTGTTCAATCGTGATGCGTTTCAGGCCGCCGGTTAGGGATTCGTCGGCCTGTACAGCGAAGGTTGTTGGCGGTGGGATGCTAGATAGTGTCATGGGAGCATGCCTTAGAGAGAAGTCAGAGCTGGGGGGAACGTTGGATGAGTGCCAGTCCCCGTTCGTATTTGGATTGCGCCGTCATTTGCAAAAAGGAATAAGCATCGAGAATATGTTGGAGGCGTGTGAGATGGCTGGGGTCCTGCCCTGGCTTGAGTTCTACTTCCACGATCCAGTTCGTGTCGGAACGCCCGTCCATTTGCCAGGTTACGTGGTCGATACTCAGTTCGGCAATGGCTACGCCGGCGAGGCGCAGCGGTGCTTGCTTGCGGATTTGGATGACATAAAAGAGGAGCTGTAGTCTTTGATCTCGTAAGCTTGTCAGGGCCAGTTCCCGCGCCCTGCCTTCTGGCCAGGATTCTGGCTGGATGGGGTTTGAGGTTGGGACAGATATCTCCAGACGACGATGAATTCCCCCCTGGGGAGGTGTAAGTGATTTTAGCTGGACGACTGCAGTGCCATCGGATTGGCGGAAGCGTAGGGCATAGCCAGCTTGGGCCAAAGCCCAATCGGCGCTATCGAAATAAGCATCGACAATTCTTCTGCTACAAAAGGTGCCTACCCGGTACTCTCCCAATGATGGTGCATTGAGCAGGATCGGAAGCTGGGAATTATCGATTACTTTGTATTTGAGCTCGACTTCCTGGATTTGCTCAGGGGCGGGAGGGGGTATGGTCATAGCAGTAACAAGGGTTGCCGGTGCAGAGTCTTGTGTTGAGTGGTTTACGGGGGGAGATAGAGGGTGGGCAGGAAGGAAACCCTTTCAAGGCTGCAGGGTGATGGAATCAATCACCTCGTCAAAGATGGGTTCTATGGTATCACGGAATTTCTGATCGACAACAGTGGTGAGGTTAAACATAGTCGAGTTGTTGACGAGAAGGGCTAATTTCTCGTAGATAGTGTCACCGCCGCTCTCTTCTGAGGTAGGCAATAGGATCTCGATCACACCAAGATTGACACCCTGGGCGTTTTCGACCATGTCGGAGCTCAGAACTTCGGCACCGGCCAGCAGTTTGGGCATGCTTTGTGCTGAAGCTTTAAGGACGAATTCGGTCGGCACTTTACCGGGCAATTCCTGTTTGATCAGGGTGATGGTGGGTACGCCGCTATCGGATAGGGTGGCAGAATCAAAGTTCCAGGCCATAAACAGGGCGTTGGTGGTATCGGCCTGAGAGAGAAGCATGTCAAGCAGGTTTTGGTCCACATTGATGGTATCGGCACCCACCTGCAGCAGGCTCTCGTAGTCTCCTTCTCCCAAGGGGATGACGATCCAGTCGGCAGGAATGGTCAACTGATAACCGCTGTCCCTGTCGAGAAAGAGGGTGGAGCCGTCTTCCTGGGTGATGAGGGAATTCTCCTCCTCGGGGGCCAGTTCGGCGTTGGGAGCTTGCAGAAAAGCGAGGCTATCGCGGTAGAGGGGGTCATCAGGGCTGAACTGAACGGCCTGATCCAGATTGTCGAGAATGGCGGGATCGGCAGGATCGGTTAGATAAGCGGCCCAGGCCCGAAGGAAGTAGGCTGCGGCAATGTCGCTGTCTTTCTCCATGACATCGAGGGCCGCATCACTGAGGTTGAAAATCCACTGATGAATAGACTCTTCCCAGCCAGCCGCATCGCTGTCAAGGATGAGAGGAGACTCTTGGCTGAAGATTTCTTCCGGCGTATAGGAGCGGAAGGGAGCCACTGCGGCCTCGTAATCGCCAAAGAAGAGATATTGCAGGATGGGGAAGACGAGCTCTGTGCCCTGCAAAGACTCCTTTTTTTCTTCGCCGTTGAGACGCACGAGGATGATATTCCAGGCGACGGTGTTATTCGCCGCCTGCGCATTGGCTTTTTCCAGGTCGGGCAATAAGGCGAGGGCGTCTTTCCAGAGGCCGGCTTCGGCAAGAGTGACGACTTTGTTATTTAAAGCAAGGAGTTCTGCGGGGGCGCTGTC
>JAADFV010000322.1 GCA_013152695.1 Chloroflexota bacterium
AGATACCCGGGTAGCTGCCACCACTGTGTGTTTCGGTCGTGACGTAGGCCGTTCCCGCCCCGCTCGTCTGGATGGATTCGGTATCCCACAAGAGGGGAATCTCCTCGATATCACCCTTGTAGAGGGTTTTGCCCTCTTCCCAGATTTCGTCCCGCACCTCCCAGGCCTTTTGCGCCTGATTCCCCAGATATTGCAGCAATAGTCGATATGACTGACCGTAGCCCTCCTTTAGCTCCTGCCATGATTCCCAACCGCTTAGGCTGAGCCCGGAGGGAATCTCGAGGGTGCCGCTAACAATGAAGGCGCCACCCAGTCCTGATGGTTCTTCGTCAGTTGCTTCCGGCGAATCGGACGTCCAGAGGGTTTCGAAGGAGGGCGGGTTCGTGAGCCATTCATCCTTCATGCCGGTGGCTTTGGGGGGTAATTGCCAGTTGACCGCGGTCAGTTCTCCGGCGCTATTTTCGGCGGCATAAGCCAGGGCATCGATTTTATAGAATTTGTTGGTACTTTTGCCCGCGGCGGCTGCTTTTCGCCGCAGGCCGTTGCTGATCGTCTCACCGGTAAAATCCCAATGCATGACAGGATAATCGTGCTCACCCGTGGCAACGATAATAAAGCCCGCGGCCTGGGCTTCGGCAATGCTGATAAGCCCCGTGGCCGGCTTGAGCACAGGAAATTCATAGTAGGCTACGCCGTTGATATCGGGCCGATAGAACGGCGTGATTTCATCCCCTAAAAAGGCCTGCTCCCACCCGGGCGCCATCGACGTCCCCTGCACTGACTGAAGATGATCCAGGGCGATGCGATAATAGCGCAAAGGCACCTGATGGGCCAGTTTCAAGTCGTCATTACTGGCATCATAATAACTCAAATAAGGCTGGTTGGCTGCATTCAACCCCAGGGAGATGCCGTACCCCACATCACCACCATCATCGACTACCGTATATTGCCAGGCTGAACCATCATTGTAAACCAGCGTAGCCCGCCCTATTTGCCAGAAAGGCGCGATGAGATAGCGGAGATAGCCGATGTAAGGACGCCCGTCTGCGCTGAGCACCAAGGAAGTGCGATCACCAACATCACCGGTGTTTTGCACGGTTTCGATATGCCAGAACAAGCCTTGCCTGTAAGCATATTTGAGGTTTCCCCGCTCTCCCGTCGTGATGGTGCGATAGGCAATGTGCGGTACATCAGACGTATCCAGAGCGATGGAAGTACCGAGACCGACTGTACCGGCCTGGTCGACGGTCTGAACATGCCAGGTGTCGTGCGTATCACGATAGGCATATTTCAGATCGCCATTGCTGATGTCGTAATAGCTGATATGGGGTTGGCCGTGACTATCGACGGCGATGTCGGAATAAAGGCCGACCAGACCACTGCTGTCTACAACGGCAACCTGCCAGCTTGCCTTGGTCCTCTCTCCGTACATCAAGATACCAGCCAGATGGGTAGGAGGGCTACCCCGGTACCAGCTCAATTGCGGTTGATCGTCAGTCCCCAACGCCAGTGCTACTGAGCCCACAGGGTAAGCAGCGGCGGCATACACCAGCTCGGTGCGCCAGCTTCCGCCGGTCTTGTAGGCGTAATACACGCTTTGGCCGTTGGCGTAAGCAATGTGAGGATTGTTGTTCTCGTCCAGGGCCAGCGAGACACTATCGAGAGGCCGCGTCAGGGTCGCAATGGTATTGATCTGCCAGCTGGCGCCGTTCTGGCAGGCATATTTGAGGGCGGTATTGCTGGTATCGATGTAAGCGATGTGCACCTGTCCCTGACTGTCGATTTGCAACGAGCTCAGACGTCCCACATCGCCCCCGGCGTCGACAACTTCCCGAACCCAAGGGGGAGAAGCTTGCGGGGCTGCAAGGGCGATATCTTGCAACGCAGGTACCAGGCACATCCCTACCCCTACCACGATACCGATTAGGAAATGAAGCGGGGTAAAATGAGACAGCAAGCGCTTCATACGACTCCTCCTGTTCACTGATGAAGTCTTATAAGTAGCGAGGTCCTAAGCAGAAAAAGTTGGGGCCCGATCGATTAAAAGTGTAGCACTTTTTCAATGACTTGTCTACCCCCAAAAAGAAATTGGAGACTGTATCTGTTTAGTCGGTGGTGCCCGAAAATTTCGCTGATTAAAGTGCGTCGTACCTGATTCGCGCCGACTAACTTGGTACAGTGCCAAGGAATTGCCGTGAGTCCTAGATGCTTGTAGACAGGTGAAAGAGGACATGATAAACTGACAGCACTTCGCCCTCCTTCTTTCCCCGTTTTTCCGGCCCATCAGGAAAAAAGCCGGAGGCTAACATGGTTGGTATTATTCAAAAAAATATGGAAAAGGGAATGAAATTGTTGCCATAGTGGCAACAGCAGGCCTCCAAAATGTGAGTATAACCCACTTTTTGGAGGCAGAAATGACTTTTTGGCGCAAAAATGACCGTGAATATCAACAAATGTATGAAATAATCGACCAACAGCCAGGGATCAAGCCAACCAAATTGGCAGATAATCTCGGTGTTGCTCCCTCCACCATTCTCCGCCGCCTTCCCAGTCTAGAGGAGGCTGGCTACCTCTTGTATGAAGATGAAAAGGGGGGATTGTGGTCATTTCACAAGTAGAATTGCCAAATTTCGCCTATTTGCGGAATTTGGTATCGCGATATGGTATGGTGTTGACAACACGACAACATCTAGACTCAAGGATGGTATACAATGAATCGAGCCAAGGAAAAAGCGCAACGACTGTTGCAGATTGAAAGACTTCTGTGGGCCCATCCAGAGGGACTTTCTCGTGCAGAAATTGCCCGTCGCCTTAAGGTAAATCGCTCGACCATCACTAAATATCTGGCCAAAGACCAGCTACCGCCGAGCATTTACGAGGACGAATTCGATGGTAACAAACTGAAAATCGATCGTTCTGCTGATCTGACAAAAGCTTCCTTCAGCTTGAATGAAGTCATGGCTCTGCACCTGTCCACACGCCTGTTGGCCACGCGCATGGACAAACAAAATCCTCACGCCGCTTCCGCCTTACGCAAACTTGCCATTGCTCTGCAGCGCCTGGACCGAAATGTTAGCCAACACATGCTACGCTCTGCTGACGTAATGGATGAGGCGGCAATGTATCACGATCCCGTATATCTGGACGTATTGCAGACTCTGACCGAGGCCTGGTCTGCCGGGAGAAAGGTTCAGGTTAGTCATTTGATGGCAGATGGTAAGGTTTTCGAGTACAAATTTTCACCTTATTTCATCGAACCTTATGCCGTAGGGCAAACGATACATGTCATTGGTTTTCGGGAACCGCCTTCTGCCATTCGTACCTTCAAGATTGAGCGCTTGAAATCGGCCAAGTTGATACATGAACGTTACGAGATTCCCGAGGACTTTGATCCGGGCGAAATGTTGGCCGACGCCTGGGGTATTTGGTACACAGAAGAGGAGCCGGTACAGGTGGTGTTGAAGTTCCATCCTCGAGTTGCCCTTCGTGTAAAGGAAACCCGTTGGCATCGCTCCCAGCAGATGGCACGG
>JAADFV010000323.1 GCA_013152695.1 Chloroflexota bacterium
GAAAACGTCCTCTCGTCGCATTTTTCCCTCTCCCTCCCCAAGAGGGCGAGCAATTCCTGTCTTGACACTTCATCAACCCCATCTGCCTTTCCTGATGTAACACTTTATCCAACAAAGGGCCTGTTACAGAATTCCTCGCCCCTACGAATATTCCTTCAACACTCTCTTCCGTCTCCCGTCTTCCGCCTCCCTCTATGCATCTACCCCGCCCTATTTACGACAAGATCATCGCCCATGCTCGTAACGGTGCGCCCTACGAAGTCTGTGGCTTGCTGAGAGGACGCGAGGGTGTGGTAACGGCCTGGCATCCAGCGACAAACATTGCTGCCGATCCTCGCCAAGACTACGAGATCGCTCCCGAAGATTTACTGGTTGCTCTCGCCTGGGAAGAAGCGGGGGACGAACTCATCGCTATCTATCACAGCCATCCAGCCAGCCCTGCTTATCCCTCACCCAGTGATGCCTGGAATGCTTACTATCCCGACACCATTTACCTGATTTGTTCTTTGCAAGAAGAGGCACAGCCCTGCTTGCGTGGTTTTATCTTGCGACAGAGGCTGGCTTCGTTCGATCTCGAATCAATCCGCCAAACCTTCTCCTTTCAGGAGACAAGACCCGGTTTCTGGAGCCTTCATCTCCCTCCCCAGACTCCTATCCCACACTGCCTGCAAACAGTGATGCCAGCTCCTCCCGCCGCCCTCTATGTGCTCTACCGGCAAAGAACAGCCAGCCAGGTGCCAGAATTGCGTCTGGTCAGCGTAGAACCGGTCGAGATCAATGTAGGAAACCTTTCTTGACACAATGGCCGATAGGCCTTATACTGGCAATTGTTATGATGCATTACGCGACTCTCATTTCTTGTTTCACCTGCTCCTGTATGACGCGGGTGTAGCCCGTTCTTTAAGCGTAGCTACCCCGCTTCACCAATAGGTTCCGGTGAGTCGCGTTTTCTTCACAATTTTATACCAAAACTGAAAGTTGTACGCCATTTCTAGCGTCTAACGATCGAATCGGCTTTCGTAGCAGTGACTCACCATGTACCGGTGAGTTTTTTTATTTCTGACACACAGCTTCCCGAACTCCAGCCTCGAACTCATCCCAAGCGAGCAACGTAAAATGGCACTCCCCAAACAACTTCTCATCCCTGATACTTTCCGTTGGCGTCACAGCCAGCGTCCTCCTATACTCCAACAGATTGGTAACACCCCACTCCTCAAATTACAAGAAGTCACTAGCGGCATTCCCAGCGGCGTCGAAGTCTATGCCAAGGCAGAGATGTTCAATCCCGGTGGTTCAGTCAAAGACCGGCCAGCCCTCCGTATTATCGAACAGGCGGAACTACGCGGTGAACTTTATCCTGGCAAGGCAATAATTGATGCCACCAGCGGCAATACAGGCATCGGTTACGCTCTGGTTGGCGTCGTCAAAGGCTACAAAGTCATCCTGATCATGCCGGCCAATGCGAGCGAAGAGCGTAAACAGCTGGCTCGTGCTTACGGCGCCGAGGTGATCTTGAGCCCGGGCGAACAAGGCCCTGATGGTGCCATACGCCTGGCACGAGACATGGTGGCAGCTCATCCCGAGCGATATTACTACCCCAACCAATATGACAACCCCGACAACTGGAAAGCCCACTATTACGGTACGGCCAACGAGATATGGCAACAAAGCCGGGGGCGTATCACCCACTTTGTCGCTGTTATCGGCACCAGTGGCACCTTTATGGGCGTCAGTCGCCGGCTCAGAGAGCTCAACCCCAACATCCAGCTCATCACCGTCGAACCTACTGATGCCGGACAGAGAATCGAAGGCATGAAACATATGGCCACAGCCATTGTGCCTAAAATTTACGATCCCACCCATAAAAACGGTGAACAGCTGGTCAGTGCCGAGCAAGCCCGCATAATGGCTCGCCGGCTCCTCCGAGAAGAGGGGCTTTTTGTAGGCTACAGTGCTGGCGCCGCCGTTCATGCTGCCTTGGCAGTCGCTCGCGGCCTCAGTCATGGCGTTGTCGTCACGATTCTACCTGATGGCGGCGCCAAATACGTCAGTTGCGGCCTATTCGATTAGCTCCCCATACCAGTCGATCACACTTGCGGCAAGCTGCGCCCAATCATAACGAGCAGCTTGTTGCCAGCTCAACTCACTGCGCCGGCGGCGTAATTCAGGCTGCTGCAAAAGGGCGATGACCTCCTCGGCCAGCGCCTGCGTATCCTCGGCGGGAACAGCCTGCTCTATCCCCGCCAGTAACACATATTCCCCCACATCTTCTGTCACAATCGGTAATCCCTGTCCCAGGCAGTCCAAGAGACGCGCCGGGCTCTTGGCGCGTACAATAGGCGTGTCTTTGACCGGGAATATTGCCAGGGCGCTGCCGCGCAAAGCCTCGTTCAGAGCTTTTCCTGTCAGCCAGCCCATGACCTGCGTGCGTGGCAACGCCGGGAGATCGGGCCAATCCCCCACCACCCGTAATTCAGCCTCAGGCACACTACTGAGCACCTGTTGCCAGATTGTACGCAGCCGGTCGCCATCGACATCATTTCCCCGCGTGTACAAAAGCACAACAGGAGGATTTGCAGCCACTGCGGCCGGGGACTCGGCGCGATCAACCCCGTTGGGGACATACAAGACACTGCCACGCTCCCCGCGACGCCGATTGACCCAGGGCTTCAAAACAATTGCGGCTACACTTACGCCACGGGCATGCATGAGCATGGCCCGCTCTTGCCGGCCGCCCCACCAGCGCACCAGCCACGGCCGCTGTCCTCCCCATCCCCGCGCTGACTCCAAATCATCCATATCCACAAACACGGGGATATGCAAGCGATGAAAACGATAGCCCAAGAGTCCGCTATAGCCCAATCCCTTGAATACGTGCACCACATCGGGCTTAAAATCCCGGCCTGCCTGCCAACAACGCTGGAGAAGCCAGGGATCGGCAAGAGGATGGAAAGAAGGACCGCGGGCTGGGGCCAGACAGCGAACACCTTGATCATACCAGGATTGTCCTGCCTGTTGGGGACAATCCCAGGCTGGAATCAAAACCAGTACATCATGACCCATTTGCTGCCAATGCCGGGCCAGGGGCACCATCCGCCGCGAAACTGTGCGTTTTCGACAGGTTCCGAAGGGGGCTACGAGTAAAATTCGCATAAACAGGGGGACGAGAAGGGAATGACTCCTCGTCCCCCTATTTTTACTCCACCGTTACGCTTTTGGCAAGATTCCGGGGCTGATCCACATCGGAACCACGCCACACAGCAATATGATAGGCCAGCAACTGCAAGGGCACCACCGCCAGAATCGGTGTTAGCCATTCGATAGAGTCGGGGATAACGATGGTGTCATCGACCTTGCTACCCACAGCCTCGTCGTCAGGATTGACTACGGCAATGACCAATCCGTTACGCGCCTTCACCTGCTCGACCTGGCTCAACATCTTCTCGTAGACGCCGTCGTGCACAGCAATCACGACGGTGGGCATATTTTCATCGATCAGAGCGATGGGGCCGTGCTTCATCTCGCCGGC
>JAADFV010000324.1:0-643 GCA_013152695.1 Chloroflexota bacterium
GAAGATATTCCCGGTGGGGCGGGTGATGCGCACTTCATCTTGCAGGTGCAGGGTCAGTTGAAAATCATCCCGCCAGTTGCGGCCGTCCACGCCGTTTTCGGGGATGACGGGGTCTTCAAAGAAGATGCGCAGGCCCTGGAAATCCTTGTAGATGCGGTCCAGAACGATGATGTTGGGGGCGATCACCAGAAAGTTGCGTGCCAGATCCGAATCGGGCTCGTACAGTTTGTGGTAAAAGCTCCAGGCCAGCGCCAAACTGAGCACTTTGGTTTTGCCCGAACCGGTGGCCATTTTGATCACGAAGCGCCGCCAGTCCTCGTCGAACATACCCGTGGATACCGCCCCGGAACTGTCGAAGCGCATCAAGTCATACTTGTCTTGCACGCCGACCACATCATAGAGATAGATGATCGTTTCCAGGGCCTCGCGTTGGGCGAAATAATACTGGAACTCGGCCATGGTACCATCGGCCTGGGGGAGCAAGTGCGGGGTGTTAAACCAGTAGTTGAGGAGACTGCGGCTGGTATCGGTCCCGCCCACATAGCCGCTGTGGCGCCATGCCTTGACCTTTTTGCGCAACTGCGAAACCAACGGGGGCATCAGTTTTTCCATGCTGGCCTCGCGCAAGGCTTCATCGGCGGGG
>JAADFV010000324.1:661-4176 GCA_013152695.1 Chloroflexota bacterium
ATCAAGGATAGCAAAGGGGGAGTCAGGGAAATTGGGATGAAGGGCCATTAGCTTAACTCCCCGATCATCTTCCGGATAGCAGAGGACAAGGGCTCTAATTCATGGGTGCATATCCAGAACACCTGCTCGGCGTCAATATCAAAGTATTGGTGGGCGATGATGTCTCTGAACCCCATCGCGCCTTTCCAGTCGATCTCAGGATATTGTGAAAGAAGGCTGCCGCCAGTGATTTTATCGATGTTCTTCAAGGCCTCGCCGACAGCCATAAAGAGCATGCAAATACTGTCGAGCGACTCCATACCGGCTTCAGAACTGGTGAACTCTTCTGCACTCCGGTATCGTCCGGCGCGACGGGAAATTTTCTGCAAGGCTTCTTCGATTTGAACGAGAATAGAGAGCACCAGACTTTTGTCATACATAATGAGCCTCTTTTTCGATTCGCTCTTTGAGAAAGGGATTCATTTGTTCGCGCACACGGATGATGTCGACCGGTTTGTGAAGCCGCGCCTCAATCAATTCCTTGATATGCACCAGGGCGAACGGGTTGGGGGTCAAGGTCTTGATGCAAATATCTATGTCGCTATCTTCCCTAGCCTCGTCGCGCCCTACTGAACCGAACACGCCGATCTCAAGAATGCCGTATTGCTCAGCGTACTCGCGTTTGAATTGGCGTAAAACAGCCAGGGTTTCCTCTCTGGTCATGATTTACCTCCTACAGTCACTTCCACAATGGTCATGGTGTCATTACCGAAGATATCTACCACCTTGACAGCCAGCTTGCGCCGCCCCGGTGCGCACTCATAAAACACACTTTGCAGTTCCAGCGAGCGGTCTTTTTTGGTGCGGAAGGATTGCCACTCGTTCTCGGAGATGACATCGCCAGTCCAGACTCCGTTGGTCTTGCCGTTCCAGACCAGTTCCACTGCGCGCTTGTTTTCGAAGAGCAGGAAGCGGTATTTGTCGGGCAGGGATTTATCGGCTTCGAGATAACGGATGATCTCTTGTTTTTCGCTTTCAGTCAGTCGAGGCATAAGCGTTTTCTCCTGCTGCAATTATAACCCAACCGGGGCTTTATCCACTACCGCTTGCGCCGAATGTCAGGTCAGACTCAAAGGAAGTTTGACGGTTAGCCCAAGCACTCCATCGCCAGGGGAGGAAGGTTCCGGTTTTGTGTCTGACAAGTATATAGCAGTTCCAAGTTTAGAGCCAACATGGTTAATTCGGAGAGGCAAGCAATTCCCGATGAGAAGCGGACGAACCGATGAAAGATAGTCGCAATGGTGAGGGTACTGCGCCCTGGTAAGGGGGAGACGAGAGAAAAAGCATAACGCACCGCGTCGTAAAAGGGATTGATATTTGGACATCTGCAGAGGCTTACGTTATAGTGAGGTAGCTCACAGTCAGAGCGCCACCACCGGTTTCGTTACGTCACCTCATTTCTCTCCCGAAAGGAGTTGTCCTTATGCTTACCGTGTTCGAAAAGCTCCTCTTCGCCGCCCTGGTCTTGGCGGCCATTTGGAACGGCTACTGGGGTTTCCGAAAAGTTTATCTCGTAATTCTGCGCGGACAAGGCGACTTTGACGATGATAACATCATTCCTCGTGCCACTAACGCCCTCCTCACCTGGTTGACCCTGCGCCCCACCTGGAAAACTCGCCCCATCTCCAGCATCTTTCATGCTATGATTGCCTGGGGGTTCACTTTCTATTTCCTTGTCAACTTTGGTGATGTTCTTCAGGGCTATTTTCCCATCACCTTCCTGGGCAAAGGAACGATCGGCAATATCTACCGCCTTTTAGCCGATGTTTTTAGCGTTTCGGTCATCATAGGAATGCTGTATTTTCTCATTCGTCGCTTCATTTTCGATTCACCGGTGCTCAAGTTCCGCGAAAATGTAAAACTTCTGGACAAGGTAAGGCGGGGGGGAACGCAGACGGACTCTCTGATCGTGGGTTTATTCATCCTTTTTCATGTCGGTTTCCGTTTTCTGGGCGAGAGCTTTAGCCTCGCTTTAGAAAACCACACGGATCCCTTTCAGCCTTTTGCCAGCTCCGTAAGTGCCCTGTGGATGGGACTATCTCCCTCCACCCTGGTTTTCTGGCAACACGCGGCCTGGTGGATTGCTTTAGGCTTGATCCTGGCCTTTATCCCTTACTTCCCTTACACCAAGCATTTTCACTTGATTATGGCCGGAGTCAACTTCCTGGTCAAGCCGCAGCGCCTGGGCATGGGCGTGTTGGAGCCGATCGATTTCGAGGACGAAACTCTCGAGCAGTTTGGCGTTGCCAAGCTTGAAGACCTGCCCTGGAAACATATCCTCGACCCCTACGCCTGCATCATGTGCAATCGCTGCCAGGATGTCTGCCCGGCCTACACTACGGGCAAGGAGCTTTCGCCTTCGGCCCTGGAAGTGAATAAGCGCTATTATATCAACGAGCATATCAATGAGCTGGCCAGTGGTGCTCCTTCCGAACAGAATTTGCTCGATTTTGCCATCAGTGAATCAGCAGTCTGGGCTTGTACCTCTTGTGGCGCCTGCATCGAGGTATGTCCGGTGGGGAATGAACCGATGTTCGACATCATGTACATGCGGCGGAATCAGGTGCTCATGGAAAGCGACTTCCCTGATGAGTTACAGATCGCCTTCACAGGCATGGAACGAACGGGAAACCCCTGGAAGATGAGCGCCGCCGATCGTATGGCCTGGGCAGATGGCCTGGACATCCCCACCATCGAGGATAATCCAAATCCCGATATTCTCTGGTGGGTGGGCTGTGCCCCGGCCTATGACATGCGTGCCCAGGCGACAGCCAAGGCCCTGGCCAAGGTCATGAAAGCTGCCGGGGTCAACTTTGCCGTGCTGGGCGAGCAAGAAAGCTGCTGTGGGGATTCAGCCCGGCGTGCGGGGAATGAGTACCTCTTCTTCGAGATGGCAACGCAGAATATCGAAATCTTGAACGAAGTCAAGCCCAAACGCATCGTCACCACCTGCCCCCATGGTTTCCATACCCTCGGCAAAGAATATGGCCAGTATGGAGGAAAATACGAAGTCATACATCACAGTGAACTCTTGAAAGAGCTTATTGCCGCCGACAAGCTTCCCTCGCTGCCCAAAGAACATGCTGCTGTGACCTTCCACGATCCTTGTTATCTGGGTCGACACAACGGTGTCTACGAGGCTCCACGCGATGTGCTCCACCTCGTGGTAGATGATCTCGTGGAAATGGAGCGCAACCATAATCTCTCCTTCTGTTGTGGCGCCGGCGGTGCGCAGATGTGGAAGGAAGAAGAACATGGTCTGGAAGCAGTGAATATGAATCGTTATAATGAGGCTCTTGAAAGCGGGGCCGAGACCATTGCCGTGGGTTGTCCCTTCTGTCTGACCATGCTAACCGATGCTGCAAAGCAGTCAGAAAAACAGGTGCCAGTCAAAGACATAGTGGAGCTTATTGCCGAAGCCTTGCCCTGACCAACCCGCACCATATCCCCAGCCACACAAAAAGGCCAGCAAGCGT
>JAADFV010000325.1 GCA_013152695.1 Chloroflexota bacterium
ATAGCCAGGCATGATCAGGTCGAGATAACGTTCGGCTTGCTCGATAAGCGCCTGCTGTAAATGGCCGAGACCTTCCTCGAGGCTATCACTGGCATCGAGCAAATACAGGCGCAAGTCGGTGGCAACTTGATCATTGCGACTGCGACCCGTGTGCAGCTTGCCGCCGACAGGACCGATTAGTTCGGTCAACCGTCGCTCGACCGCTGTATGGATATCCTCGTCGTCTTCTTTGATCTGAAACTCGCCCCGCATCCATTCCTCGTGGATATGATCGAGTCCGGCCATGATCATATCACGTTCATTCTCGCTGAGGATACCAGCCTCGGCCAAGGCCTGAGCCCATGCCTGTGAGCCACGGATGTCCGCTTCCCATAAACGGGCATCGAAGCCGATGGAGGCGTTGAATTGCGCCATGAGTGGATCGGCGTTATCGCGAAAGCGGCCACCCCAAAGTTTCGACATCATGCCACTCCTTTCAGACCTTGCTGGCCTCTTCAAGAATTGCCATCTCTTCGGCCGTGAGTCGTAACCCTACTGCGCCCAAACTTTCGTGCAATTGCTCGACCGAATTGGCACCGATGATCGGCGAAGTGATGATGGGTTGGCTGAGTTGCCAGGCCAGGGCAATTTGTAAGGTGGTAGCATTACGGTTATCGGCAATTTTTTCTACGGCGGCCAAAGCACGCCAGCCATCTTCATTGAAGTAACGTCGCTTGATACCTTCTTGTCGGGCTGAGTCGGGAGGTGGAGCATCAGATTGGTATTTGCCGGTAAGAAAACCTCCCGCCAGAGGACTGTAAGGAATGACGCCGATCTTCTCACTTTCGCACAACGGCTTGAGCTCAGCTTCGAATTCCTGCCGGTGGACCAAATTGTAATGGGGCTGGAGGCTCTCGTAACGGGCCAGACCCTCTTGTTGGCTGATACACAGGGCTTTCATCAAACGCCAGGCAGGAATGTTGGAACACCCCAAATAGCGGACTTTGCCCTGCCGCACCAGATCATCGAGGGCGCGTAAGGTCTCGTCCATCGGTGTCTCTAAATCATCCCAGTGGATTTGATAAAGGTCGATAGTGTCGGTTTGCAGACGACGGAGACTATCTTCGACTGCCTGCATGATGTGGGCACGGCTAAGACCCTGCCCATTCGGCCCCTCCCACATGGTGCCCCTCACCTTGGTTGCAAGAACGATGTGGCGCCGATTATTGCGTGCCTTCAACCAGCGACCAATGATTTCCTCGGCAATTCCACCGGGGTTGCCCTCTACCCAACGCGAATAGATGTTGGCAGTGTCGATAAAGTTGCCGCCAGCTTCCACAAATTCATCCATGATGGCAAATGCAGTAGCTTCGTCGGCAGTCCAACCCCATTGCATGGAGCCCAAACAGAGTTCTGATACTTTGAGGCCGGTACGACCTAGATTACGATATTCCATAATGCTATTCTAAACAAAAAATGCAGGAAGGGGAAAAGGGCAAGGGTCAATAAGTGTTAACAACCCATCTTAATTGCCATCAGCAGCTATAGCTTGCTCCATCCAGGCCAATGTTTCAGAAAGTACTCGATTCCGGATTTCGGGAATTTCATTGTGGAGCTCGTGAAGGCTTCCCTCATACGTGCGGAATTCGACATTGTCTCCGGCGGCCTTAACCGCCTCCTCGATAGCTTGACGATTGATCGTGCTATCTTCGGCACCCAGCAAGACGAGAACAGGTAAATGCAATGTGGCCAACAAATGCTTGGCCTCTTCGGCCTTGAGCAGGCTGGTGTAAGCAAAGCGCATGGTTACCGTATGGTGGTAGAGCGGATCGGCACGATACGCCTTTTCTGCCTCGGGATCATGGCTGAGGGTAAAGGGATCATCTTTGCTCCCCGTCTCCATACTGAACCCTGGCGCCAAACGCGCCAGTAAGCGCGCCATCATAATCTTCCAGCGACTGTAGTCGGGGCCGGCTCCGTAGCCTGGCGCCGAAAGAACAGCAGCCGTCACTTTTTCTTCATGCTGGGCCAAATAATGCGTGGCAATCATTCCGCCCAAGCTATGGGCATAAAAACAAAGGGGTAGGCCGGGATTCTGGGTGCGGGCGGTGTCAACAACCTGGTCGAGATCGGCCAAAACATCACTGAAATCATTGAAATCACCACGCCGCCCCCCCGATTTACCGAAACCGCGGTGATCATGTCCATAAATGACATAACCATGCGAACTAAACATATCCACAACATGAGGATATCGCCCGGCATGTTCGCCCAAACCGTGCACAATCACCAACACTGCCCGCGGTGCAACTTCGGGCGACCATTTCCGAAGAAAGATCGGTGTCCCATCGAAGGCTGATAAGGTTGTTTCTTGATAGGTCATGATGACTCCATAGGGTTTCCAAAGGCGCACCGATGAATCACAGACTCATCGGTGCGCGAAAATATCCGATTACCCGACAACAAGTTTGAGGAAAATCCTTCTAAGGTAGTTTTTCAAAAGGTTCATCGGCTTGGTCAGGCGTGTCGTCTTCGCCCTCGTCACCAGCATCGGACGACGTCTCGAGAATGCTGTCTCCCAGGTCTTGAACTTCGAGAATTGCATCCTCTGCACCCTCGCCTACCTTCTCGATAGTTTCACCCACGCCAGGCATCACGTCATCAGGGGATAAGTCATAGGAAGAACCCCCATCAAATTCCAACAAACCTTTATCGAGACCGATCTGGCCGAAGAGGTGAAACTGCACGGCGTACGTCCAAAAAGTGGTAAAGAGCAGACCAATACCGCACAAAATGCTGCCGACAATACTGGCGACGATCTGGACGGCCCACAGAACCAACACAGCAATAATGATCTCGCCGATGTTCTCGCGAGTAAAACTGAAAATCTCGGCAAAATCAAAGGCATCGACAACACGTTCGTTTTCGGCAAACTTGATGATGATGGCCGGAGACAGTACAGTGAGAATTATGCTGTACAATACCATCAAACAGCTCAGGCAGGTTATAAGGAGGCCGACAAGCGCGCCAGAATCGCCAGACTCGGTGAATGAGCCTAAGAGAGTGGTGGGAATCAAAACAATAACGACGGGAATGGCCCAAATGAAGAAAACAAACATCAATTTGATGCCCTTTACGATCTTGTCTCCCCAGTTATCCCATTCCGGTAAGGGGTAAGGATCACCTCGTCGCACATTTTTAAGCACATCGACGCCATAACCCAGGAGCAGGCCAATGCCGATGAATAGACCGATGACTGTCCAGAAAAAGAAGATGGTAGCTAGCAGGATAAGGCCGCCAATAAGCACCTTTTGCAGCCACTGTTCATCCTCGAATACAAAGGATATTGACTTACCGATGTCCATGATTCCTCCTATGGGGAAAAACATAAAGGGTATAACGATGGTTTTCAATCAATAGCAACTTCACAATATTGACTTTGTTGACAAACACTACCTCGAACAAAGCTAAAAGCATTATAGCAGAAGGACTGACTGCCAACAATCCTAGATAGTGAATACAGTCGTGCCCAAGCAGGCACTTCATTTTATATACGAATTCTCATTTGACAGGGTTTCTTCTCCTACGATGTCGGGAGAATCCATCCTTGGGAATGTTCTGCATAAGCACGAGCCAGATCGATCGCACCTATCAGTAAGGCGGCAAAAACCATACCCGGCAGTAAAAGTGTCACAAAATCAGCAGCAGTGCTGTTTTTATTTTCCTCACGGAGCACAAATAAAAGTACCAGAATACCAACTATGCTGAGCATAAAAAAAGCTGTAGCACTGGAGAGAATAGCCAAGGGATAGAAGAGGGGAAGCCAGCGACTTTGCACTGCCAGTACCAGCACGGCACTTACCGCCAGTGCAGTGAAGAGCTGCCAACGATTGTCCAAGATAGGTGTGGGATCGGGTTCGCGCCAGAAAACTTGATTGAAATAAGGAATCAGGAAGAAACTGACGGCCAGTCCCTGCAACATACCGGTTATCAGGCGCAGTAAATTGTGGGGAGAATAGAGAAAAGGTCGCCCTAAAAGCAACGAAACATAAGAATTGAAGCCATCGAATGCCCACACACCCAAAAATGCAAGGAGGATGAGGATATAGCGTCCTCGGGGAAGCCCTGCCGCCCGCAGTCGTCCCCAACGCCAGGCCAGGACAAAGCCGCTAAACGCACCCAGGTATTGGCCTGTACAACGAGCACACAACGGTAATTTTAGATCAGCAAAGATATAGGTGCGTACGGTAATTTGATGGCAAACTGCATAACCCACATGATTGGCCATACCCAAAATGCCTTCCTGGCTCCCGAGCCAAAACAGAACAACTAGGGAGGGAACTGCCAACAGGGCGAGTAGGCGACGAAGCGTGTATTTATGAAAAAATGACATGGAAAAATATGTCCAAGATAGGAAGGATATCCGCTCAAGCATACCGCATACCCCTCTTGCGGGCAACATCAGCCGCATTTCTACAGTAATTCCAGAGTATTCCTCAATAGGTTTGGCATTTCTTCTGGGAGGAACGTTTCCCAACACGCCGCTGACAGACCTTCCAGGTCTCGGAGACCTGGAAGGTCTCAACACAAGCCTTCCGCAATAACAATGCCCTCGCAGCCCAATAAAATAAAATCAGGCCGATCTGCGAAAATCTGCGTGTATCAGCGTTATCTGCGTCCTATTTTCATCGGTATCGGCGGGCTTCTGCCCGTGGTGCCTGCTTCCTTTTCAAACATGATTCCGCCGGGGAAAGGAACTTTCCGGCAGGGCGTTGGTTAGCCTCTGAGCTAGAAATTTCCATCGGAGAAGGAAGCAAGGAGTAGGGCTTCCTGTTCGCCGAGACCTTTTCACATATCAAATTAGGCAACTGTACCCTGCCCACATTTTTTCGTTTGGAAGTAACCTGCTAAAATGACCGCGTGGATGCTTTGTCTGTACCAAAATAGAACGCGGATAATGCTGATTAAGGCTGTCCCTTTAAAAATCAGCGTCATCTACGTTCAGATTTTCATCATGATCGGCGTGCTCACGCTCAAGGCATCACCTTTCATTCATTTTGTAGTGAGCAATCGCTCATGGCGACTACTATGAATAATCGCGACTATCTCCGTCATCTGGCACCGCCCGTACTGATCGCTGCTCTCGCCCTGATGCTATATCTCGTTACAGGTGAGAATGGCTGGGTGCGCGTTCTCTGGGCCGCAAGCATTGTCTGGCTGTTGGTTGGGTTTACGTCACGTTGGTCGTGGCCAGCCTGGACAAGCGCAGATGGCCGGGACATGGTACTGCTGGCGATCATTACGGGCGTCGGGTTCGGCCTACGCTTCTGGCGCCTTTCGCAAATCCCCGATTATTTTCACGGCGATATTGCCTCGCAGGGCTTACAGGCACTCGACATCCTGCACCACGTTGCACCGGGCTGGTTTGCGACGGGCTGGTCGAATATCCCCATGTTCGATTATGTGATGATGGCCGGAACCATGCGGCTGTTCGGGACAGATCTCTTCGGTCTTTCGATGACCGCGGTCTGGCAGGGAACCCTCACGATCCCTTTACTTTATTTGCTGGGACGGGAGCTCAGGGGGCGGAGTGTGGGCCTGCTCGCTGCCGCCTTTCTCGCCATCAACTACACCCATATCCATTTTAGTCGGATTGTTACCACAGCTTCGCCTGTGCTGTTTATGGTGGCGATGTTCTACGTTCTCTTTCGCGCCCGCCGTGTGCAGACACTAGGGGGCTATGCCTTGGCAGGTGTGCTCCTGGGTGTGGGGCTACTCCTTTATTTCCCTGTGCGCGTCAGTGTGGTGATTGTTGTCCTGCTCTTTTTATTCTTGCTGCTATGGCGTCGCCGCCAGACCCTAGATGAGTGGCAGTCATGGCTGCTCTTTGCCGTGGGCTCCCTTTTGGGCTTTGGCCCCATGTTTGGCTTTGTTTTTCAGAACTTCTCTGCTTTTGTGGGGCGCGGGAATGTGGTTACCCTGGCCAATCCCCAGGTCATGGCCCATCTACAGGCTAAATACGGTGTTTCTTCTGCGGCAGCAGTGTGGCTTGAGCAGTTCAAACGTACATTTCTTACCTTTTTCAGCTACGGTGATTCCAGTACACATTTCAGTTTCCCGGGGCCCATGGTCAGTACGTTGGTAGGTGTTTTGTTGGTAGTGGGGGTGGTGATAGCGCTGCGCCGCTGGCGAGATGAAGGCAATTTCACCTTGTTGGTTTGGGTGCTGGCTACCCTCGTGCTGGGCGGTGTTATCACCAACGACCCACCCTTCTGGCCCCACTTAGTGGTCGTTTTACCGGCAGTGATGCTTTTGGCTGCGCAAGGTGCGGTGGGATCGTGGCAGAGACTGCGCTCTTACTTTCCTGCAGAAATACGGCCGCGGGCAGACAAGGTTGCCGCACTGTTGCTGAGTGTTGCTATCCTTTTTACCGGGGTCCACAACTGGCAGTCGTATCTCCGTCTAACCGAGCACAACGCCGACACTATCGTCAGCATGGCTCGCTATGTCGCCTCCCTGCCTGCCGGCACCCGCGTTTTGTTGGTTTCTGAACCCTACCATGCACAAGAGCGAGAACTTCAGTTCATGGGGCAGAAACTGCTTTTGACTGAAATCGATGCAGACGCCCTCCAGGCCGGCAAGCTGGAAACACCCGCCAGACCTACCGTGATCTTATTGACCAGCAATCACCGGTCACTCGTGCCTTTACTGCAAAAAAAGTGGCCCCAGGCCAGTGTTCGCCAACATCACGACGGCCGGGGTCATCCCTCCTTTGTGAGCATTAGCTTGCCTCTCACCACGACACCATTACCGTCAGATACAACCAATCCTGCCCTTTCCTTGGCCCGCCGGAGTCGCATCGGTTGGCTCCTTGCCATTCTCCTTTTGGGTTCAGTAAGTCTGGTAGGGGGATGGCGGTGGTGGCGCCGCGACACCGGCCCTCTGGAGGAAATCATTTCTAAGGAATCTCCGCCTACTTTGCCAGTCTCCCCCACTGTATCTTCCCCTGCTGCTGTACCGACATCCTCCTTCTCTGCAGATGCTGTCGCTCCCATTCCTAAGCCGCTTCTTGCCCTGGCTGGAGTCGTCCTGGCCGTACTTCTGGCCTACATCGCCCAACATTTCTACGATGGCACAACAAGTGGCATGCTGGTGCAATTGCTTAGCCGTCTGCTTCCCCGTTCATTGGCCGAAAACGCGCTATTGGCGGGAACCCTACTTTATGGTGTGGCCATGGCCTTATTTGCCTGGTTGGCGCCTGGCTTGCCTCGATTAGAACGCCCGCTGTCCCGGCCGCATCGTCCCGCCTATCCCGGCCGGCGACCTCCTGATGCCCGCATCGTGCGTGCCGATCGTCCTCTCGCCCCCACCATAACAGCACCCGACCGTTTTCACATATCCCCGCGCTGGCAGCGCCACTGGCAATGGCTGGCTGCCGCCCTCATTCCCTATGCCGCCAGCATGGTCTTATTTGCGCTACGCGGAGAAGATGCCCTCGTACGGGCCTTGTGGGCGGTCGGGATCATCCTGTTTCTGTTTGGGCAGGCTTTGTGGCCCTGGTGGCAGCACGAGGCTGGGGCAGAAGGCGAATATTCGCCCCGTTTTGGCCGAGTTCAGGTCTTTTTGCTCCTGATTGTGTTGGCCGTGGGTTTCTGGCTTCGTTTCAACCAGCTTCAGTGGATTCCCCATGATTTCCATGGCGATATGGCCTCTCACGGCCTGCAAGCGCGCGATATCTTAGCTGGCCGCACCCACTATTGGTTTCACGAAGGCTGGGCCAATATTCCGATGTTGGCCTTTATGCCCGCAGCATTATCTCTCAAGATTTTTGGCAACACCTTGTTCGGGTTGCGTATGGCCTCGGTGATCGGCGGAACTTTCGTTCTTTTCAGCCTTTATTTGCTCACCTGGCGTTTATTCGATCGTCATCGCCCCGCCCTTCTCGCAACCGCAGTCCTTGCCATCAATACTCCCCACATCCATTTTTCACGGATAGCCGAGTACATGGACCCCTGGCCCTTCCTGGTCACGGCCATGTTTTTCCTCGTGGATGGCCTAAAAGCGCGCCGGCCTGCCTCTTTTGCGATAGCAGGTATACTTTTAGGCCTGGGTGTGCAAATGTACTATTCCAGTCGGGTCATCGTCTTCATTCTCCTCTTTAGTGTTGTCTATCTCTTTTTATGCCACCGCCCTTGGATCAAGGAAAACGGCCGTAGCCTTCTTCTCTTGATAGCAGGCGGATTGATTGCCATGGGGCCTTCGCTGATTTATTTTGCCACACACAGCGAAGCATTTTTAGAACGCAGTCGCTCTGTATTTCTTTTTTACGATCCGGTCATGACACACCTTTTCGGCAAATATGGTTTGTCTTCGCAATGGGCAGTACTAGGGGAACAGATCAAACGCTCCCTCCTCATGTTCAATCACAGCATTGACTCTAGCACCCAGTTTGGCTACCCCCACCCCATGTTTGCTTCCATCCTCTCACCCTGGTTGGTGTTGGGGGTTGGCTACAGTGTACGGCATTGGCGTAAACCTGGCCCTGGGCTTACCCTCATCTGGCTGACTACGATCATGATCATGGGCAGCATTCTCACCAATAATGCCCCCTTCTGGCCGCGCCTGGTGGGGATTTTGCCTGCTGCGGCCTTGCTGATAGGCCTGGCCCTGGATAGAACCCTTCTTCTTATCGAAAAGGGCCTGGCCCTGCGCGGGCAAGGCGTAAATCTGGCAATGAGCCTGGTGGCTCTATTGGTCATCGCCTATGCCGGCTATGCCAACTGGCAACTTTATTCGCATACCGTAGCCTTTAATGCTCGCGGCCAGGCCCGCGTGGGGCGTTATATTGAAAAGCTTCCCCTGGATATGGCAATTTGCAACTTTTCCGATCCTTTCCAACTGTCAGTACGCGAAACCTATTTCTTGGCCTGGCCCCGGAAATTGCTGGATTTACCTGCCGACGTACCTGACGGGGTGCTGAAACGCTGTCCCGGCCCGCCCCTGGTGTGGATTCTTACGCCCAACCACATGGATCGCCTTCCTGCCTTACAGGCACTGTGGCCGGATGGCATACTAGAAGAGCACTATTACGGTTCGGGGACACTGGCATTTAGCAGCTACATGGTGGCGACAACACCTGTGCGTGAAACCCAGCCCCTTACGACAACACCGACCCCCGTTGTGACCCCTGCCGCCACTGCCGTGGTGAATGAGGCTTTCACAGCCTACATGCCGGATGGCAGCACCTTTACTCCCCAAAAAGTCTTTCTCGGCAATACCAGTAGCTCCCCCTGGCAGATCGATGCGGGAGAGGTTGAAGTACGAGGGGGCACACTTACTTTGTTTATCGGCCCCATCCCCGGCCATGACGCCGTGTTCGACAGCATCAAACTTGTCGCCGCCAATGGCCGCAGCTATCTCTTCGAAGCCGAAGACCCGAATATTACCGAGGGCGACACTTTCGCCACCCGTGAAGGTGTCGATGGTCACTGGTGGCTACAAAACTATGAGCCTTTCAGTCAAGGACAGGGATTGGTCGCGCAAAAACAGGAGACCGTACCGGTGCTCAAGAGTACGGTAACCGTACCTGATGGCCGCTACCACCTCATAATCGGCTCCTTCACGGGTGATCCCGATAACGGCGTATTTGGCCTGGGCTTGATCTGGAAGACTGGCTCCTAGCATTCTGGAGGGAGTAACTTCTACCCCCTTGGCTACGGAAATCATGCCACATCGTGCAGATTACGTCGACCTTGCCAGCTGCGCGAAGCAGGATTATAATCATAGCCACTATTCGCGAGTGAGTCGTGATTCTTTGCATCTATTCAAACCAGTAGATTCCTGAATCACTCTTTTGCTGATTCATCTGGCATCCCGGCCCCGTGTCAGTATGCTCCTGGAGGTGCGTTATGTTCAAAACGATTCTTTGTGCTGTTGATGGTTCGGCTGCAACGGAAAAGCTATTACTGTACGTACTTCATTTCGGCAAAACTGAGCACGCCGCGTTACACCTCGTCCACGCCTATCAATTACCGCGCCAGTATGCGGCCATGGAAGGCTATGAAGCCTTGATCGCCGAATATAAACGTGTTGCCTACAATGTTGTTGCTGATGCCAGACATTATCTCGAAGAAACAGGTTTAGATACCACCGGCGAAGCCTTAGAAGGCATTCCCGCCGAAGTCATTTTAGCTGAGGCTAAACGTGTGCAAGCTGATATGATTATCATCGGTAGCCGCGCCCCTTCTGATGTCGCCGAGCTATTTCTCGGTAGTGTCAGTCAGCAAGTCCTGAATGCCGCCCATATTCCGGTTTTGGTTGTTCCTTGAGCCCCTCGCTCGAACCTCAAAACCTGCAGATAAAGATGCAGTAGGAGGTACCCATGTCATTTTTTAATTTCAGGCAACAAGAAGATGCCAGCCCACGCCTGCGCCCCCCAGCCGTAGCCGGGGCATTTTACCCCTCGCACCCTCAGACTCTGCGCCAGGCGATAGAAAGTTATCTCGCGCAAGCGTGGCTTCCTGACTTGCCGGCTACTGTACGTGCTATCGTGGCCCCTCATGCCGGTTACATCTACTCTGGCCCTACTGCTGGCTACAGTTACAAAGCCCTCGATCTGGATGATCAAACACCCCAGACAATCTTTTTACTGGGCCCAGCCCACTACATTCCTGTTAAGGGTGTGGCTGTAGGTGATTTTGCCGCATATGAAACACCCCTAGGTATTATTCCAGTCGATCAGACTGTCCTCCAAGATCTCATCAGCAAAAGTTCCTTATTTTCATCGCAGCAGCAAGCCCATATTCCCGAGCACAGCCTTGAAGTGCAGTTACCCTTCCTGCAGGTCCGCAAACCGTTCAATTTGACCCTGGCACCTTTACTGCTGGGCCATGCCCAGGCCGCCCCCGTAGCCAAAGCCCTCCTCCCCTATCTGGAAACAGATGCCACGGCTAGAGTAGTCATCAGCTCTGATCTCAGCCACTTTCATCCTTACGAAGTGGCGCGTACACTCGACAGCGAATTCCTTCAGGCTGTCCTCGATTTCGATTTTGAAACTGCGATGAGAGGTGAGGCCTGCGGACGTATTCCCATCTTGGTGTTGATGTATCTGGCGCGAGAACTGGGCTGGCGCCCCCACCTTCTTGATTATCGTAACTCGGGTGATACGGCCGGAGACAAAGACCGGGTTGTCGGCTACGCCGCTATTGCCTACACGGAGAAATAAGCGATGAGTACTTCTCTTTCAACCACCCCTCATGAGCTAAGCCCTGAAGCTCGCGACATTCTTTTTTCTATCGCGCGACAGGCCATACGCGCTGCTTTTGCCGGGAATATGGCCTGGGAAGGAGATGCACGCCACTATCCCCCCGAACTGCTCCAACCCGGCGCCACCTTTGTTACACTTTATACGCGGGGAGAATTGCATGGTTGCATCGGATCGGTATTCCCTCAATTGCCACTATACCAGGATGTAGCCAAAAACGCCGTCAGTGCCGCCTTTAAAGACCCTCGTTTTCCGCCTCTAGAAGAAAATGAACTGGACGACACCGCCATCGAGATCTCCGTACTTTCACCATTACAACCGCTTTCTTATCGTAATCTGGATGATCTCGCGCAAAAAATCCGGCCGCATGTCGATGGTGTGATGGTCGAGAGAGGTTGGCATCGGGGATTATTGTTGCCTCAGGTATGGGAAAAACTCCCCGATCCTTATGAATTCTTACAACACGTCGCTCTCAAGGCCAATGCCCCTATGTCGATTTACGAGCATCCCGATACGACGGTTTCGGTATTTCAGGTACGGCATTACTTGCAGCCGGCGCCAAATGAAAGTAAGAAAGGTTAGCTGTCAATTATGCCGTAATCGTTGACAAATCTGCTTGCAAGAAGGCCGTAAGTAAGCGCACGGTATGCTCAACATCTTGCCAGTCGACCAATTCAGAAGGTGTGTGCACATAACGGCAGGGCACCATAAGGTTAGCTGTGATCACACCAGTGCGCGCGGGTTCAATCGCCGCAGCATCAGTGCTGCCTAGCGTCAGCACATAAACCTGATGGGGAATTCCTTCCTTAACGGCGACATCAACCAGGGCCTGGCGCAAACGGGGATGAGAGATCATCCGTGTGTCGGCGACAGGAATGGCAGGCCCTTTGCCCAGGTCGACGGCGATGGTCAGCTCTGATTTGGGGGCGTCGCCGGTGGGAGTAATGTCGATTGCCAGGGCAAGATCAGGCCGGAGTTGGTAAGCGGCAACCCGCGCTCCTCGTGTACCGATTTCCTCCTGCACAGTGAACACCATGATCACCTCGTTGCGCTGATGCTGCAAGCGTCGCAGGGTTTCGATGGCCACGGCGCAGCCGATGCGATTGTCAGCGCCACCGACAATTGCGCGTTGGCCCAAATCAACGAAAGAATGGGCGAATACACCGACATCGCCGACATGCACCGGCAGATTGTCTTCACTTGAAGCTCCCACGTCGATGTACCAATGGTGGAGATCAGGCAGTTTGCTATTCTGTATCTCCGCTTTGGCCCCACCATCGTGGCTGATTACCCCCACAGCACCGTTGCTAAAACGCACTCGTGCCCCTAACAAGGTTTTGGGAAGCAAAGCGCCGATATTGGCAAACCGTACAAGACCGCTATCCTCCACCTGGGTAACAATCACACCGATCTCATCCATGTGTGCAGCCACCATGATACGCTGCCCCCCGTCCGTCCCAGCCTTGCGCACATAAAGATTCCCCATCGTATCCGTCCAGATTTCATCGGCCCAGGCCGCGGTTTCCTCACGAATAACTTCACGAATGGTATTTTCGAAACCGGAAGGACCGATAGCATCGACTAGTTTTGCAATGAGTGTTTTCACAGCTTAGTTTCCTTTGGGTTCAGCAGAAAGGGGTGGAATCACCTGGTGGAGGCCAGGCAAACTGTAACGCAGCAAAGTCACGACATGGTGGAAGTCGCGCAAATCAGCTACAGCAGCGGGGCCATGAATGTAGCGGCAGGGTGTAGAAATAATGCCCGTGGGCATGCCCAGCCAGCGCGTAAAACCGGCTGCATCGGTACCACCGATATTGGGATGTTTGAATTGGGTGGGAATGTGGTGTGTTGCTGCAACCCGTAAAAAATGCTGGAGCAAGGGAGGATACACAACCACCGAAGCATCACGTTGGGTCAGGGTGGGACCATCACCTAATTTTGTAGTGGGAAAGCGTTTTTCATCACGGGTACCGGGCAGGTCATCGCAAACCGTACCTTCCAGAATGATGGCTACGTCAGGCTGGACTCCCAAGCCGGCGGCCAAAGCCCCACGTAAGCCGACTTCTTCCTGCACGGTAAAAACAGCAATGATGTCGACGGGCAATGTTTCATCGAGAATCAGATCGATCAGAGCCGCACAACCCAGGCGATCATCAAAAGCTTTGCCGCTGATGCGTCCCTCGCGGGGGAGAAGATCATCGTCATCGGGGGATTGAGCTCGACCGAGCAAATGCAGACGTGTATCAAAAATCATCCGTTGGCCCGGCTTGACCTTAGCTTTTGCGGCTTTACCATCGCTGGCACCGATATCCACGACCAGCTCATCAATTTCCGGTGTTTCACGGTACTCATCCCGACTCTTAGCCATGTGCGGAGGTCGGAGACAGATGACTCCAGGCAGCCGCTCAGGCCCTACCTGCACACTTTTTCCCACCAGCGTACGGGCATTGACACCGCCACTGGCCTCCATGTGCAAAAAACCGTCATCATCGATTTCTGTAATAAAGAGGGCCACTTCATCCATGTGTGCGGCAATGGCGATGCGCAAATCTGCAGAGGCAGCTCCCTTCTTTTCGACGATGAGATTGCCCATGGTATCGACACGCAAAGCTGCAACATGAGGATAAATGATGCGGGCAATCAAATCTCGCACTGCTCCTTCATCACCGGGCCCGCCAGGTGTTTCGCTCAATTGCCGCAACATTCCCCAAGTGAGTGCCGTCATATTGTTGCCTCCGAAAATTCGGGTAAACGATAGGCCAGATCGTCGACAAATGTCTGATCGATCTGAGCCACAAAATGAGTGAGCAGACGTACCGTACGCCGTAAATCTTTAAGGTCTGCTACTTCCACGGGGCTGTGCATGTTGCGGATGGCCATACCCACCAAACCAACAGGAACACCGCCGGCTACAACCTGCACCATCCAGGCATCAGTCCCTGTATTGGCCGGTAATAACTCCTGCTCGTAGGGAATTTCCAAATCCTCGCACAAGTCAATCAGTTTGTCAGTGATGTGGGGATGGAGGTTGGGCCCTACCCCGATTACGGGGCCACTACCCAGCTTAAAAGAACCACGAGCCCGTGTGCCAGGCTGTTTCCCAAAGGTCACGTCCAGCACAACTGCCAGGTCGGGGCGCAGGCCAAAGGTCGCGGTTTGCGCACCTAAAAGATTCATCTCTTCCCCTACCGAAGCTACGACAAGAACATCACAAGCATGCTGTTGGCTTTGTAAAGCTTCTAAAACAGCGAGTACTGCCCTCACAGAAAGGCGGTTGTCAAAAGCTTTGCCGGCCACCCGATCGCCCAGGAGTTGCAGCATGGGACGCTCGATGAGAACGTAATCACCGACCTGAACCAACCCTGCCAGGGTTTCTGCATCCAGGCCTGTGTCGATGACCAAATCTTGAATACGGGGCATGTGGCGACGTTCTTCTGCCCCCAGCAAGTGAGGCGGACGGTCACCAACCACACCTCTGACCGGTTCCCGACCGTAGACCACTACTGTTTGCCCCACGACCTGTCTGGGATCATAGCCGTGGGGCCGGAAGCGGAGAAAAGCGCCTTCGATGGCGGTCACCAGCATGAATATCTCATCCATGTGCGCCATCAGCATCAAACGAGGACGAGGCTCGGGCGCAGTTCCACGCTTGATCCCGATCACATTCCACAATGAATCCGTTTTGACTTCGTCACACCACGGCTGCATGATCTCCGCTACCAATGCCGCCATAGATTGTTCTCCCCCCGAGGGGCCAAAAGCTTCCGAGAGTTTTTGCAGCAATGCTTGCATGCTAATTTCCTCAATCTAAGTGACTTCGAATTTCTGAAATAGTGCTCAGGAAATGAGACCCTCGCCGGCGACCAAGAAAATAGCTGAGAAAAGACTCTTGTATCTGCTTACTCACTGCTCGTCTTTCATGATCGACAACTTGTGGCCATGATGGGCACATCAATGCTGACGATTTCTTATTGTAAAGGATAATTTGCCCGCTACCAAGAATCACGCTAATATCCGAAGCGGGTCTACACGTAACCCCGCCCACTGCATCTTTGCCTAAGAGGTATTAGGATCAGGCTGACACCCTTCTCCCTCATCCGACGACCTCTACCCCCACGCGATGACCACCCTCACATCTTCCTCTCCCCCGTCTCTGGCCACTTCAGCACCGCGAATTGGAACGCGCCAGGCGATAGATTTTGCTCTCCTCACCTTCATGCTGACCAATTTGGCCTGGTCCATGGTCTCCGCCCAGTGGAGTTCGGGCCTGGAACAGCTTTTTCCGGTGGTTATATTAGCATCACTTGCGGGCACACTCATCGCCTTGTCGGGATTCGGGCGGGGATTTGCCACACTCTATAGCCTCATCGTCGGCTCAGCCACAATTCTGTTTAGCCTTTCGCGGTTGGCACCTGCTGGTCTCAACGGGCAGGAGCGCGTTTATCATATTCTCACCCGCCTGTATGTTTGGATGCAGGCAGCCCTAACCCCACAACCACTCGCCGATAATCTTGTTTTTGTGCTGATCCTGGCAATCTTGATGTGGATATTGGCCTTTGGTGCGACCTGGGCCTACTTTCGGGAGCAGGAAAAGTGGCAGGCCATCCTTCCCACAGGACTGGCCATGCTTGTCAACCTCTACTACGCTCCGCCCCAGCTCAACGCTTACTTCGTACTCTATCTCTTCTCTGCCATCCTCTTGCTCATACGTGCCACCCTGAGCGAGCACGAACGCGAATGGCGACAGGCGCACGTTTTCTTTCCTTTTGACATCAGTTTTGATTTTATGCGTGATGGGGTTCTTTTCGCTCTCTTCGTTATCATCACCGCCTGGGTGTTGCCGACCAGCATGTCCCAAGGCAAAATGAGTGCTTTACTCGACCCTTTGCAAAAACCGTGGCAGCAGTTTCAACAAGAATGGGATAAACTTTTCAGCACCCTGAACTACGGGCGCACAGTGGGTGTTCCCAGCTTCGGCACCAGCCTGGCATTGGGCGGTCCGCGTACGGTGACCGATGAACTGATCATGGATGTCGATACGCCAGTAGACCGCTATTATCGGGCCGCGGTCTACGATACCTACCTGCCCGGCGGCTGGGTGTTACGCCAATCTGTGGGCATTAAAATTGGACAAGAAGCCATTGTTTTGCCGACCTATAAAGCACGCCTCATTATCACAGAAACGATCACAACCTACCAACCTGGCAACGTCCTCTTTGCTGCGCCTCAGCCTATCGCCGTGGAACTACCGGCGGATGCGCGGGTATTGCTCCTCGAACCCGAAGAAACGACATCTGACGAGACAGCACCGCCTAAAGGCGAGTATGCGATGCTGGTTTCGCAACGCTCCCTTCGGGCCGGCGACAGCTATGTCGTCCACAGCGCTATTGCTATTCCAACCATCGCAGAACTCCGGAGCGACCATAGCAACTACCCACAGAGCATTCGTGAGCGCTATCTCCAATTACCCGATACGGTTCCCCCACGTGTCTTCGATCTGACAGAAGATATCGTAAAAAATCTTGATAATCCTTATGACAGGGCCAAACAGATCGAGACCTTTTTACGTGGCTACGCCTACAACGACCAGATCCCGGGGCCGGTGCCCGGGCAGGATGCTGTGGATTACTTCCTTTTCGAGGAACGGCAGGGCTATTGTAACTACTATGCCAGCAGTATGGTAGTCATGTTACGGCATCTTGGCATTCCTGCGCGCCTTGCTGCCGGCTACGCGACAGGTGAATATCAGGAAGCCACGGGCCTCTATCGTATCCGTGACCGTGATTCGCATACCTGGGTCGAAGTCTATTTCCCGACCTATGGCTGGGTTGAGTTCGAACCCACGGCTTCCGAGCCAGTCTTACCGCGGCCTGCAGGTACAGCTCCTGCCGACGAGGATAAGGGGACAAATCCCGGCACTGGTGCGGGGGACTTAAACCCTGATAAAGAAAATAACATCCCCTTGCCCGACGAAGTCGGTCTTAATTCTAGCAAAACGACTACCTTCAAGTGGCTTAATCAAAATCTCGGTATTATCCTCTTACTTGGTTCCATCATCGGCATTCTCTTGGTGTCGATATGGAGCGTGCGGCGTCTGCAAAGACCGCAAAGAGGTCGTCGTCCTTTCATGCGTACGGTACCGCCTGAATTCAGCTCCCGCCTCTGGCACAAACTCATGCGCTGGTGCCGACGTCTGGGCATCAGCCCAAGCCCCAGCCTCACTCCCTACGAACAGGCTGCACTCATGCGCCAGACCCTGCCCCAGGCAGGGGCCAAAATCACGACCATTGCCGAACTGTACGCGCGCGATCTCTACAGTCCCTACGAAATCACGCCCACCGATGCCAGTGAAGCCCAGCTTTCCTGGCTCGAGCTCCGCCCTCTGCTCTGGAAACGGTGGCTACGACAACGCCTGCATCTTAAATAGCCGCTGATGACGGCGCTTTGTGAGGCACACAGCCTTCGGGTATAATGCGGACACAGAGGAACGTTAGTTCGCCTTATTACTCCCTACGTCCTTCCCAAGAGGGGAGGATAGTCATGTTTCACTAACTTGAGTTGATATTTATGGAAATTACCTGGTATGGTTTGTCCTGTTTTCGCTTACGCAGTCGGGCCCTGACAGTGGTGGCTGATCCCTTCGATGAGTCGATAGGCTATGCCCTGCCGCGGATGCGCGCCAATGTGGTGACGGTCAGTCACCAGGCCCCGGGCCACAACAATGTGGCGGTGGTGCGAAGCCCCGATCACATCTTTGTGGGACCTGGCGAGTATGAAATCAACGGTGTCTACATTCAGGGAGTCACCACTTATCACAAAGGAAAGGTTGGAGAGCGAGAACGCAACATTGCCTTCATTTATCACTTCGAGGATCTTGTCATTGCCCACCTTGGTGATATCGGTATGTTACCTGATCGAGAACAGATCGAATTGCTGAGTGAGGCAGATTTGTTGTTACTGCCCGTAGGTGGGGGTGATACCCTCGATGCGGCCCAAGCTGTGGAGGTCGTTACTGCCCTCGAACCGAGAATTGTCATTCCCATGCACTACGCTCAACCAGGTATTCAGCTCCAACTTGACAGTGTCGAAAAATTCTTGAAAGAGATGGGCGTTCCTACCCCCGAACCCTTGCCCGCCCTCAAGTTAAAGGCCTCAAACCTGGTTGGAGAAGAGACAGAAGTCATTCTGCTTGCCCCCCAAGGAGGAAACGAATGAGCAAACACTTATGGCGCCTGATGATTATTGCTCTTATCGTGCTTTTGGCTGCCTGTGGTGGAAAATCCAAAGAAACACCGGCGGCAACAGCACCGGATAGTGCTAATGGCAGCCCTGCTGATGCCCAAACCCTTGTCACAGAGGGCCAATCTGCCTTGAATGCCGGGAATCTGGATGAGGCCATCGAGAAATTCCAGGCAGCCGCGGCAATCAGCCCTAGCCTCGATGCCTATTTTGGCCTGGGAAATGCTTACACCCGCCAAAACAAGCTCACAGAAGCGATGAATGCTTACCAGCAGGCTCTGGCCATCAACCCGAATCATGCTGCCACACTCTCAAATTTGGGCGTGGTGTATTACCAATTGGGAAAACTGAGTGAAGCAAAAGAGACCTTCAGCAAAGCCCTGGATGTGAGCCCTGACGATGCCGCTACCCATTACTTGTTAGGGGCCACTTATCTGCAGATGGGTGATACCAATGCGGCAGAAAAATCATTCAAAAAAGCTTTGAGCATCGATCCAACCTTGCCCGAAGCACATTTCGGCATGGGGATGCTCTACCGCATGCAGGGCGATACGGCCAAGGCTATCAGTGAGTTCGAAACCTTCCTTGCCGGCCCCCCTGCCCAAGACCCACGCGCCAAGGGTGAAGCAGAAAAAATTCTGAAAGAGTTGAAGGGAGAATAATCCTTTCACCCAAAAAGCCTGATCAGATTCGGACTGATCAGGCTTTTTTATCAGAGAAAGGTGGGCTACAAGCCTTACACTGGTGAAATCTTGCTGGCTGCCGCAGCAGTTCTCCCTTTAAGATGAATTGCGTTCCATGTTCATGGGGAGATCGACAGCAATAGGAGGTCGTTCTCCCTTGCTGAAACTGAGTTCGGCCTTTTTCAAGACCTCTCTTTCTGCCGTCTCATCAATATTGGCATCGATGATCACCAGATCGCCGGTGGCAAATTCGCCTCGGAGCAGTCTCTTGCTAAGAGGGCTTTCGATGGTGCGTTGTAAGACCCGACGAAGGGGGCGTGCACCGTATTCGGGGTCATAGCCTTTGGCTGCCAGCACTCGCCTTGCCCGCTCGGTAAGCTCGATATCGACGGTCAGTTCGGCCAAACGTTCTGCAATTTCGGCAACTTGAAGATCGACAATTTCTAGAACTTGCTCCGGTGTAAGGACATGGAAGGGGATAATTTCGTCGATACGATTGAGGAACTCGGGACGAAAAGTGCGTTTGAGATCACGTTGAATATCGGCCAGGAGACGTTCTTCGTTGACATTACGATCGCTGCGGAAACCCAAAGAACGTGTATCCGAAACGCGGCGTGAGCCCACATTGGTGGTCATGATTATGACGGTGTTGCGAAAATCAACCGTACGTCCATGTCCGTCGGTGAGACGGCCATCTTCGAGGATTTGCAAGAGGGTGTTCCAGACTTCGGGATGGGCTTTTTCGATTTCATCGAAGAGGATAATCTGGTAGGGACGGCGGCGAATGGCCTCGGTCAGTTGCCCCCCATCATCATAGCCCACATAGCCGGGGGGCGAGCCCATCAAACGGCTGACAGTGTGCGCCTCGCGGTATTCGCTCATATCGATGCGCAGGAGCGCGTCTTCGTCATCGAAAAGATACTCGGCGAGAGCGCGGGCCAATTCAGTCTTGCCAACCCCGGTGGGGCCCAGGAAGATGAAGGAACCAATGGGGCGGCGGGGGTCTTTGAGACCGGCGCGAGAGCGTCGAATGGCATCAGAAATGGCGACAATGGCCTCATGTTGGCCAATGATGCGTCGATGCAGGAATTCTTCCATGCGTAACAGCTTGTCGGTTTCCGATTCTAGCATCTGGCTGACGGGGATGCCGGTCCAGGCATGGACGAGTTGGGCAATATCCTCTTCATCGACAATGCCGTCCAGGCCAGCCTGCTCATGCCAGGCTGCGAGCTTGATTTTATATTCCTTTTCTAAACGAATAGCTTCGGTTTTGAGCTGTGCCGCATTTTCGTAATCCCGGTGCGCCCACGCCTGCTCTTCTTGGGCTTTGACTTCGTCGAGTTGTCTTTGCAGGGCTTTGAGCTTATCGGGTTGCGTATGCATGGCTACACGCAGTTTGGCACCAGCCTCATCGATTAAGTCGATGGCTTTGTCAGGAAGATGGCGTTCGCTCACATACCGATGCGAAAGCCGGACGGCGGAACGTAAGGCTTCATCGGTGTAGTGGACTTGATGGTGCTCTTCGTAGCGCCCGCGCAACCCTTGCAAGATTTCAACGGTTTCCTCAATGCTGGGTTCATCGACCCAAATGGGGGCAAAGCGACGCTCGAGGGCAGCATCGCGTTCGATATTTTGGCGAAATTCGTCGGGGGTAGTGGCACCGATCACGCGCAGTTCGCCTCGCGCCAGGGCGGGCTTCATCATGTTGCTGGCATCCATGGCGCCGGTGGCTGCGCCCGCGCCCACTACCGTGTGTAGCTCGTCCACAAAAAGGATGATTTCACCATTCGATTCGCGCACTTCATCCATGACGGCTTTCAAGCGCTCTTCGAATTCGCCGCGAAAACGGGTGCCGGCAATCATGGCGCCCAAATCCAAAGCCATGATGCGTTTACCGCTGAGTAGATCGGGGATGTCGTTATGAATGATACGTTGGGCCAGACCCTCGACGATGGCCGTTTTGCCCACACCGGCCTCCCCGATAAGGACGGGGTTGTTCTTGGTGCGCCGGCTGAGAATCTGGATGACACGTAGAATTTCGGACTCTCGGCCAATAACCGGGTCTAGTTTGTCTTCGGCGGCTAAGGCAGTAAGATCACGGGCAAATTTCTCGAGAACACGGAATCGCGATTCAGATCGAGGATCGTCGATGGTCTTCCCCTGCCGGAGTTCTTCGATGGCTCGCTTGACACTGTCCTTGCTGATCCGATTGTTCTTGAGGATGGCAGCGGTAGGGGTATTACGTTCGCTGAGGATGGCGAGAAATAGATGTTCGGTAGAAATGTATTGATCCCCCAAACGGTCTGCCTCTTGCATGGCAATTTGGTTGACACGATGGAGGCGAGGGGTGATGTAAATCTGGCCAGGTGCGCCGACGTTGATATTGGGACCGCCCGATTTTGGGGCTCGATCGAGAACGGCTTTCACCTGTGCATGCATGTGGTCAGGATCGATGTCGAGCTGTGTCAAGATCTGTCTGACCATGCCCTCAGGTTGTTCGAGTAAAGCCAGGAGCAGGTGTTCGGTATCAGCCTGGCTGTGCTGAAAACGATGAAGTATTTCGTAGGCGCGCATGAGCGCGTCCTGAGCTCGTTCTGTGTATTTTTCGAATTGCATCATAATTGCTTGTTTCTCTTAGTGAGGAACATATTTTATCTTCAGTATCTTTGGAAGTAGAAAGGGGGAGGGGTATATTTTGGGGGGAGGGGAAACTATCTATTCTCTTTTGACTTTACTGCAATCAGGGCTAGAAGATGGTAGGGGATAACCCAATCCTACCAAAGTCATATAGAATTCAAATAATTCGCTATTACACATCATGATAGACATGCTTGATAAGTAAGCGGCAGAGGGAAATAAACGCCATCCTTTATTGCAGATAGAGATTGCTGAAGGTGGTAGGACGGCCCCAGGTCATGCCGGGAGTCTGCATGAGAATGGTTTCTTGGGCGGCAGAGCCAGGAGTATCATTGTCGCTGGCGGTGACAGCATAGCCAAAAACCTGCCCTGCCCGAGCCTGTATACCGAAGATCGACCAGGGGATTGCTGCTTCAAGCCGGTACCCCTGACCGGCGGGTTGGGCGGCAATGCGGATTTGACTGTTCCAGTCAGGGCGACGTGTGGGATACCAGATCACAGCTTCGGGCTGAATCGTATTGAAGTTTCCCGGTGAGAAACCGATCTGGAAGTCATCACTATTGATTCTGTCGTCATCAAAATCCCCAGCAAGATCGGTATCCAGCCAGAGTTCGATTTCATCGCCATTGAAGAGATCGTAGCTCCGTAGTTCCTGAACGTGTTGGTCATCATTGACGGCCACAGCCAAATAAAGGTATTGCTGATCCCAGGCTAACCAGGCTTCGACCGCGAGATCGTCGACACCGGTATAATTGGTGACACCGGCTTGGACAACAGGTAAGGTGAAGGAAGGGTATCCCTGCCAGTCGTCGAGATTGCCATCGATGCTGATGCCGTGGGCGGGCAGGGCGATGTAGTCACCGCCATTTCTGCGCAGGGGGCCGGCATAGGGGGTAGGAGTGGGGGTAGCGGTTGGTTCAGGGGTTGGGGTTGGGCTAGGTGTAGGAGTAACTGTCGGGGTAGAAGTAGCAGTGGGGGTAACGGTTGGAGTAGGGCTAGG
>JAADFV010000326.1:0-4857 GCA_013152695.1 Chloroflexota bacterium
GGCGTCGAAGCTCAGACCCTGGCGAATCTATATCTGGCTCTGGAGCTGGACCTGGAAATCATTCCCGTAATCAACAAAATCGATCTGCCGGCTGCCCGCCCTGATGAGGTAGCGCAGGAATTGGAGGATTTGATCGGTGTGGATGCCCTGGACATTCCCTGCGTTTCTGCCAAGGAAGGCACGAATATCGAGGCGATCCTCGAAGCCATTATCGAGCAAGTACCACCACCCCAAGGTGATCCAGACGCCCCCACCCAGGCTTTGATCTTTGATAGCCATTATGATCCTTACAAAGGGGTAATCGCCTATGTACGGGTATTCAATGGGCGCATCAAGCAGCGGCAAAAGTTACGACTCATATCCACCAACATCGATACCGAACCTTTAGAGATCGGTGTCTTTTCTCCTGCTATGCGACCGGTCACAGAATTACAGGCAGGGGATGTCGGTTATGTAGCCACCGGGCTGAAGACGGTTCAGGAATGTCGCGTGGGCGACACCCTCACCCTTGCCGATAATCCAGCCAGCGAGGCTCTCCCCGGCTTTCAACCCTTAAAACCGATGGTCTTTGCCGGTGTGTACCCAGCCGAAGCCGAAGACTATAACCTTTTACGTGATGCTCTGGAAAAGCTACAGCTCAATGATGCCTCCCTGGTCTTTGAGCCCGAAACCTCGCAGGCATTGGGATTTGGCTTCCGTTGTGGTTTTTTGGGACTTTTCCACATGGAAATCATCCAGGAACGCCTGGAACGGGAATATGATCTCGATCTAGTATTTACGGCGCCGTCGGTTGAATACCAGATCACGCTGACCAGCGGCGAAGAAATTCTCATCGACAGCCCCGCCGAACTACCTGACCCGAACGAAATCGCCGAAATTCGCGAGCCTTGGGTTGAGATCAATATCATCACCCCAACCGACTACATCGGCACGGTGATGGACCTGGTCACCCGTCGTCGTGGTGAATTCAAAAATCAGGAATATCTTGACACGCGCCGTGTACAACTAAGCTACTACATCCCTCTGACAGAGATCCTGGTTGATTTTTACAACGACCTCAAAGCACGCACACGTGGCTATGCCTCCCTCGACTACCATTTCCACGAATACCGTGCCGCCGACATGGTCAAGCTCGATCTGCTGGTGGCAGGACAGCCGGTAGATGCCCTTTCCATCATTGTTCATGCCGATCAAGCCTTTAGTAAAGGCCAAAAGCTGGTCTCCAAAATGAAGTCGGTTATCCCGCGCCAGCAATTCGATGTCGCCATTCAAGCCGCCGTAGGGAAGCGTATCATCTCACGAGCCAATGTCAAGGCCCTGCGCAAGAATGTGCTGGCGAAATGCTATGGGGGCGACGTTTCCCGTAAACGCAAATTGCTGGAAAAGCAGAAAAAGGGCAAAAAGCGCATGAAGATGATCGGCTCTGTGCAGGTACCGCAAGAAGCTTTTTTATGGCCGTACTCCGCCTCGAGGACGAATAAACAGAAATGGTAATCAAACGAGCAGCTCGTAATCGAACGATCACACTGGCAGAGGAGGAGAAACAGCGGTATGTCGACCGCTTGGTTCGTCTCGACGCTCCTGCTGCCCTCGACGATGTTCTGGATCGTACTATTTGCCAGGATCTGTTTGTCATTTTGGATTGGCTCCCCGAGAGTTCTGTAGATCTATTATTTGCCGATCCTCCTTACAATTTGTCAAAGACTTTCAAGGCAATTTCTTTCGGTCGGATGTCGTTGCATGCGTATGAACAATGGCTCAAATCTTGGTTGGTGAAACTTGCACGCGTCCTCAAACCAAATGCCTCACTTTACATTTGTGGAGATTGGCGTTCCTCGGCAGCAATACATCGTGTCCTCGAAGATTTATTTGTGGTACGTAATCGTATTACTTGGGAACGGGAGAAAGGCCGAGGAGCAAAACGGAACTGGAAAAATAATGCTGAGGATATCTGGTTTGCCACGGTTTCCGATGACTACACTTTCAATGTGGAAGAGGTCAAGCTCATGCGCCGGGTGATTGCTCCCTATCGTGATGCAAAAGGACATCCTAAAGACTGGGTGGAGGTGCAAAATGATCGGTTCCGTCTTACTCATCCCTCCAACATCTGGACTGATATCACAGTGCCTTTCTGGTCTATGCCCGAGAATACAGATCATCCTACGCAAAAGCCCGAAAAACTGCTCGCCAAGATTATACTTGCCAGTAGCAATGAAGGCGATGTGATCTTGGATCCATTTTTAGGTTCAGGAACGACGTCGGTTGTGGCCAAAAAGCTCAATCGGCATTGGATCGGAATCGAAATAGATGAGTACTACTGTTGCTTGGCTGAAAAACGTCTGGATTTGGCGACTAGAGAGCCAAGCATCCAGGGCTATGCAAATGGCGTCTTTTGGGAACGAAACACATTAGCCATACAAAGGAAATTTGAACGAACAAGACAATACAACGAAGATACCCAAGCTTCGCTATTCAATCTCAAACAAAAGGTGGAACAATGAAAAGTCCCATCTTTTATGAGGGCATCTATCATCAGATAGAAGACAAGGTCAAGGAATTTATCAATAATCACAGTGAATTCCTTTCTTCTGCCACTATTCAAAGCCCTAGAGCTGTGGGTGATGCTATTGAACTGCTTGTTCGTAATGAGTTTGAGACCATATTAGGTAATTTAAGTCAGGACTATTCTGCCCAGTATGCGCGCCGGTCAATGGCCGATATGGCTTTCACCGACCCACACGGCTTTTACTACATCATTGATGTTAAAACTCATCGCACAGACACCCATTTCAATATGCCAAACTTGACATCGGTGCGGCGACTGGCCAGATTTTATGAAGATAGTACCAATTATTTTGTTGTTCTATTCATTAGCTACCATGTGACAACCCGCCCAGTTGTGACTCAGGTCCAATTTATCCCCATCGAATTTCTCTCTTGGGATTGCTTAACCATTGGCGCTTTAGGGTGGGGACAAATTCAGATCACAAATGCAAATCGAATCATAGTCACTCCTGAGTCTTCACGTAAACAATGGATGCTTGAAATGTGCCATGTTCTTTTTGAATTCTACCCTCGTGAAATAGCAAAAATCACCGAACGTATCGATTTTTTCGAAAATGTGAGAGATTTCTGGCTGGCAATGCCAGATGATTGATGAAATAATAGGTGGTAGACACCACTCCTTTTCCTGATAATCATCATGACAACAACTTTTCGTCGTTTTGCCCCCACCCTTGCTTTATTGCTCATACTATTCATCGGTTTTTCTTTGCGCACGTTCAATGTGGATTGGGCCGATGGTCAGCTTCCTCACCCCGATGAACGCTCGACTATCGCTTTCTATGCCCCCACGATCAAATGGCCCAAGGAACCGGGGACATTTTTCGATCCGCGGCGTTCTACGCTCAATCCCCTGTGGGATGTACAGGCCAATCACCGTCGCAGCTATACCTACGGGCATTTCCCCCTCTATGTCTTGGTTGCCGCCGGGCATCTTACCGTCAAGCTCGCCCCCGTAGCCGAGGCTCTGGGTGTCTCGGACAGGATCGTGGATATGATGCGCATTGCCGATGGCTCGCCCGGTTATGCTTGGGTAGGACGGGTGTTGATGGCCATCGCCGACACGCTAACATTGCTCTATCTTTATTTGCTGGGGAAACGGATGTGGAATAAAAAGGTGGGGTTGTTGGCGGCAGCATTGGGCGCTTTTACGGTTACGCAGATTCAGTTGGCCCACTTTTTTGCGGTCGATCCCATATCCACCACTTTTACCGTTGCTGCCGTCTATCACGCCATTCGCATGGTTGATACGGGCGGCTGGAAGCAAACCGTGCTGACGGGGGTGATGGCGGCGTTGGCCATTGCCTCGAAATTCAGCGCCGCCCCCATTCTGGCAGCACCGGCTGTGGCTGGCTTGATCATCAGCTGGCAACAGCAGCGAGGGGAACGTAAGGGAACACCTGGCATCCTCTTAGGTGCAGGCGCAATCATGATTGCCTTTGTGGTCTTTGCCCTGACCTCGCCCTTCGTATTCCTCGATTTCGAAAATTTCAACCAGGCGGTGATCAAAGAACAGGGCGCCATGGTGAGGGGCAAGGCAGATTTTCCCTTTACGCGCCAGTACCGTGGCACCACCCCCTACCTCTACTTCATCCGCCAGCAAGTGCAGTGGGGTATGGGTTGGTTTTTGGGGCTGGTGGGGTGGATCGCCTTCGGTTGGGCTGTAGTCCGGTTGTTCTTGCGGCGTAGCCGCCCCTCCGAATTGATTATGCTCTCGTGGTTAATCCCATATTTTGGCATTACCGGTGCCTTTTTGGCCAAATTCAATCGCTACATGATGCCGGTGGTGCCTTTCCTCTCCGTGCTAGGGGCAGGGATGTTGTGGTCATTAGCCTGGTGGTGGGTACGACGCCGGCAAGCCCCGGTGGCTGATTTGCCGGTAGCTACGCCGGTGCCATCAACGTCGAGGCCAGATTTAGCTCACATACCGTCGACCCAAGCAGCAAGCCACGTGCGTGTCATCGATCTATCCTCGGTTTCTAAAAGTGATGAGACAGTAACGGCTGCAGTCAAACCAGTACCTGCAGCCGAATCCGCGCCGCCACAACCCCCGATCTCCACTTCCCCCAAACCTCCGTCACCATCCCTCACCACAGATGGAAATCGACTCTTCGCTATCCTCTCGTTGATCGTACTTGTACCCACGGTGTTATGGGCGCTGGCCTTTGTCAATGGCGTCTATCGTACCGAGCATCCCTTCATTACCGCCTCAAAGTGGATGTATGAGAATATTCCTGATGGAAGTGTGTGGATCACCGAACATTGGGAAGAGGGATTGCCTTTAAATCTACCGAT
>JAADFV010000326.1:4891-7718 GCA_013152695.1 Chloroflexota bacterium
GTAATCTCGTCATGCCCATGTACGAAGAGGATACACCGCAAAAGTACGAAATCATCAAGCAGAACATGCGTGAGGGTGATTATTACGTCCTGGCGACGAAGCGCTTGTATGGGGCCCTGCCACACCTACCCGAGCGTTACCCCCTCAGCCTTCGCTTTTATGATTTGCTCTTTTCGGGGAAGTTGGGCTATGAGTTTGTGGGAGATTTTCATACCTATCCCAAGCTGTTCGGTATCGAGATCAACGATCAGAATGCGGATGAGAGTTTTTGGGTGTATGATCATCCTCGTACCCTGATTTTCAAAAAAGTGCGCGATCTCTCGGATGCTGAGTGGGATAAATTGTTGGGTGGGAGCTGGGAAGGTGCGATTCCTGGTTACACGGGTCAGCGTCCGCAAGACCGGGGCGCACCTGCCGTAAATAAAGCAAAAGAAGGCCCAACATTGCTGTTGGAGCAACCGGTAGATGAGTTACCCAGTGTGGGACGGGTGGACTGGAACCCTCTACGCGATCATAGCTGGATAATGCTGGTATTCTGGTGGCTGGTGCTATTGCTGATTCAGGTCCTGACCTGGCCTCTGGCCTTTGCCGTATTCAGCAATCTGCGCGATCGCGGTTACGGCTTCAGCCGGGCCTTGGGGCTGATTCTCTTGGCCTGGGTGAGCTGGATGCTGCCTTCGTTGCACCTGCTCAAGAATAACCTGCTTCCAACCATTCTTGGCTTGGCCATACTGGCAGGGTTGGCAAGGGTTTTATGGCGGCGTAACCGCGCGGAAATGATGGCTTTTATGAAGGCACATCGCCCCCTGCTGTTATTCAGTGAAGCTTTGTTCAGTGGCGCCTTCTTGCTTTTTGTCTTCATCCGCCTGCTCAATCCCGATTTGTGGCAGCCGTGGCAAGGTGGCGAAAAATTGATGGAGTTTGCTTTTCTAAATGCGGTCTTGCGAACACCTTATTTCCCTCCGTATGATCCTTATTTTGCTGGTGGATACATCAATTATTACTATTATGGCTACCAGGTCCTGGCCAGTTTGTTCAAACTGACTGGGGTGCGGCCATCTATCGGTTTCAATCTGGCTATTCCCACCCTATTTGCTTTCACCGCCAGTGGTGTGTTCAGCCTGGTTTACAGCTTGATGCCACGACAGCGTCATTTTACGGGTGGTAAATGGTGGCGTCGTGGTTTGGGGGCAGGTGTGATTGGCGTATTTTTTGTCGTGTTGATGGGGAATCTGGATGGAGGGCTTATCGTCTTGCGACAAATCGCGGAACAGAGCCACAGTACATTCACCTCCAACATCCCCTTATTGCAAAGCGTTGTGCGTGTTGTCGCCGGCCTCGGTGATGCTTTGACAGGGCAGCTCAACCTGCCACCCTACAATTTTTGGACGCCTTCGCGTGTGATTCCCTTTACGATCAATGAATTCCCCTTCTGGTCTTATCTGTTTGCCGACTTGCACCCGCACATGATGGGGATTCCCTTCACGGTGTTGTTCATGGCCCTGAGCTACAATCTCGTAGCGAGCTATGGCCGCTCGTTGATGAGCGAGGGCTGGTTGGCAGGGGTGCTGGCATTGCTGGCGATGCCCCTCACGTTGGGTGCCATCGGCGTCATCAATACCTGGGACCTGCCCACTTATCTGGGACTCGGGGTGCTGGCCTGGGGCCTGAGAGAATGGAAGAGTTATGGCAAGATTCGGATAACGCCAACGGTGGTTTTTGTGGTATGGCTGGGCGGATTGGCATATCTTTTCTATCGGCCTTTTTTCAGTCACTACACGACGGTGTTTGATACAGGGGTGGGCCTCACTTACATGAAGACGGATCTCGGCATGTGGTTGCGTGTCTGGGGTTTGTTCATATTTCTGACTCTAAGTTATGTGTTGCTTGAAATGCGTCATGCCCCTGGCGATGTTGCAGGATTACGGTGGCTTTCGGGGCTGATGAAGCATTTCGAGCGAGCGCCGCGCTATTTGGATCATGTCCAGGCGCTGGTACAGCCGTCCTGGGATCTCCCTCTGAGCCAGGCGCTGTTAGGGTTAAGCTTGCTGGTGGGAGTAGCGCTCCTTTGGCTGGGCTACAGCGTGATCGCCCTCACGTTTGTGCTCGTAGTATGGATTAGCTTATTACTTTTCCGGCGTAGTAGTTCGGCCGAAGCCCAGTTCCGGGCGCTGCTATTTTTTACGAGTGCTCTGATTTTACTGGGCGTAGAAATATTCTATCTCAAGGATTTTCTGTGTGGCTGCGGAGAAGGACTTTTCTCGCGCCAGCATGGCGATTATTATCGCATGAACACTTTGTTCAAATTTTATACCCAGGTATGGGTGATGTTAGGGATTGCGACCGCTGCTTCGTTGCCTGCAATGTGGGAACGGATTCAGTCTTGGCGCCCAGAATGGCGAGCACTTTGGAGCGGCGTGTTAGGAATCATGTTGATGTTGAGTCTGGTCTTCCCAATCTGGGGAACGGCCAGCCGTGTCAATGACCGTTTTCCTGGCCCCCGTCCTCCCCGCACAACACTCGATGGTATGGCATTTATGTCGGTGGGAGAATACAGCTGGCCTACTCACGAAAGTAAAATTGTACTCAAGTATGATTACGAGGCGATTCGCTGGCTCCTCGACCACGTGCAAGGAACGCCTGTGGTGGCAGAAGCCCCAGCCTCGTGGTATCCGGTCAATGGTCAGAATGTTGGTTACGACTATTACCGCGCCGGTGGTTTACGCGTATCCTCATTCACGGGATTCCCCACATTTTTGGGCCAGCATCAAGGTGAGCAACGTTTCGGTTATCTTACAGGCCCCCGCGAGCAGATTGGCCGTGAATT
>JAADFV010000327.1 GCA_013152695.1 Chloroflexota bacterium
TTCGCCGAATCCGCGGCCAACTTCCTCACCAACCCAGCCCTTGATCCTCAGGCCAAAATCCCCGAATTCAAAGTTTGTGCCGTCAGGATAGAAAAAGCGTAATACTCTCTGGAAATAGACAGGTGGTTGGGCTGCGGGTTCCAGCCTATGCATTTCAAGCAAAAGAGACCTCGCCAAAATTCATCGGCGAGGTCTCTTTTGCTTTTAACACCTACTCTTGTTGCTGTTGCGCTGCCAGTTTGGCTTTCTCTTCCTCCACCAATACCCGCCGCAAGAATTTGCCAACCATCGACTTAGGCAACTCAGAACGGAATTCTACGAGCTTGGGGACTTTGTAGGGAGCCAAATTCTTTTTGCAAAACTCGATGATCTCCTCCGCAGTGGCAGTTTCCCCCTCTTTGAGGACAATGTAGGCCTTGACCGTCTCTCCTCGCTTCGCATCCGGCACCCCGGCCACTACGGCTTCCTGGACTTTGGGATGCTCGAATAACACTTCCTCCACTTCGCGAGGGATGATGTTATAGCCCGAGGCAATAATTAAATCCTTCTTGCGGTCGACGATATAAAAATAGCCATCTTCATCCATTTTGGCGATGTCACCTGTGTACAGCCATCCCTCCTCGTCCTTGGTATTTTTCGTTTCCTCGGGCCTATTCCAATAGCCAACCATCACCTGTGGCCCGCGAATCGCCAGTTCACCCTCCTCCCCCACAGCCAGTGTCTCGTGTCGACCCTCCGCGTCCGCTTCCAGAGAGACGATACGAGCTTCGACATCGGGGAAGGGCAGACCGATAGAACCGGCGCGGGACTCACCACGGATGGGGTTGGCATGCGTTACAGGTGCAGCTTCGGTCAGGCCATAACCTTCGCGCAGCCGTCCCCCCGTCAATTCCTCAAAGCGCCTTTGTACCTCGACAGGCAACGGCGCCGCCCCAGAAATGCAGGCCTTGATCGAATGCAAATCGTACTTACTCACCTGCGGGTGATTGATAATGCCGATGTACATGGCAGGCACCCCGGGATAAATCGTACAGCCCTCGCGCTGAATCTGCTCCATCACAAAACCGATATCGCGGGGATTAGGCACGACAAAAACCTCACCCGCCGATTTTAATCCGAGCAACATTGCTACGGTCATGCCGAAAACATGGAAAAAGGGAATTGCTCCCATGAACTTCTCTTCCCCCGGCTTCAGATCGGTAAGCCAGGCCTGGCACTGCAAAATGTTTGCCACCAAATTACGATGGCTGAGCATAGCGGCCTTAGGCACACCGGTCGTTCCGCCCGTGTACTGAAAGAGAGCAATATCATCAGCCTTAATATCAACCTCAGGAGGATGGGGAGGATTATTTTGGATCAAGCTGGTCATCTGATACACACCCTCACCTTCGGGTACGTCCACCCAATCACCTTCCTTCATCCGTGCCTTCTTCACCAAACCCGCAAAAGGCCAGCCGATGAAATCATTGAGATTGTAAACAACAACATGCTCAATCTCGGTCTCATTCTGGATTTCCTGTAGTCTGGGATAAAGCTCATTCCAGATGATGATCGCCTTCGCCCCGGAGTCGCGGAACTGGTGGAGCATTTCCCGCGGTGTGTACATGGGATTGGTATTGACGACAATCGCACCAATTCGGGTTGCCGCCAGAAAGCCAATAACACCTCCGGGAGAATTCGGTGTCTGGATAGCGACACGATCACCCTTTTGTACCCCCATCCCTGCCAATGCCGTCGCCAGCCGCTCCACTTTGTCCTCAAGCTGGCGATAAGTCATGGTCGTACCAATCTTGAGGCCAAAAGGTAAATATCGCAGGATCATGGTGAGGGCTTTGTTGTAAGGATATTCGTTGAAGGAAGTGCTCAGCAGTCCCCAGATCGAAGTGTCAGGGTACGAGAGAGACGCAGGTACCCCTTTCTCATAGCTCTTAAGCCAGGGTTTTTCCATGATACCATCTCCTTTGAGGTAAATATAGGAATGAACGGCCAATAAGCAATAGACGAAGGTGATTTCCCAAGTGATGGTGACCCACTTGTTGCTTACTTGTAAAATTATAATGCTCGTTGCGCACCGCGTCAAACTCTGTGACAGAGCTGAGACTGTATCCGTTTAGTCGGTAGTACATAAAAATTCGCTGACTAAAGTACGTCACACCTCGGCAGGTGCGACACACTTGCTCCGCGCCGACTAAATCGATACAGTGTCGACAGGGCTTGTTCGAGACATGAACAGGATCGGTGGCAACCCGGTCTTGTGTTATAATCGGATTCGGTTTTGTTCATCACCCCACCTCAATGAATAGGTTCATTTATGGATAACACACAACTTGCCCAAATGGTCACCTGGCTCGATGAGCAACATCGCCGTGACCGCGCCGAAATCGCCAAATTACAGCAACGTATCGAAGCCCAGACCAACGAAAGCCAAGAACAAGCACGGCGCCTCCAGGAACTCGAAGCGCAGTTGACAACAACGCAAATGAAGCTGAGTCAATTCAGCCAGCTCGAACAAGCATTGCAGAATCTGCGCAACGAAATCACCCTCTTGGTCAACGCCCAAAAAGATGAGATTGCCAAGTTACAACGCGACGCTGAACGCGCACGCATGAATGATCGCGAAGTCCAGGCACGCGAATTGGCTAACGTACGGAAAGAATTATCACGAATACAGGCACTAGAGGAGGCGCTGGCGGTACGGAAGGCAGAAGATCAGCGCTTGGGTGAGATTACTTTGGGATTACGCCAGGAAGTAACCGAGCTTAGCCAAACGATAGATCAGAGAACGCGTAATCTGCCCTATATTCTGGAACAGCACGACTACGATAAAAAACGCATTTCCCAAATGCAGCAGGAAAATGTCGCCCTTTTCAAACGTGTCGAAGAGGCCACCAGCAAGCTGGAAATGCTCGAGCAAAAACTGCAACGCACCGAGAGTCAAATCAAAGCCATCGCCCCCACCATCGAGGATATGCAACGAGGCCAGGCACAATTTATCGAGTCACTCAAACTGGCCGACGCCGATCGCCAACGCCAAATGCGGGAGTGGCAGGAAGCATTCGTGGCCCAACAAGAGGCGATGCAACAGCAACAGCAGCGCATACAAGAATTTACCATCACCCACGAAAAGACCAATCAAGCCATTGCCTCTCTCGAACAATTCCGTGAGCGACTGCTCAACGAACAAAAACAGGTAGCTGAGCTGCAACGGTTGGCAGAAGAACGACAACGGAAAGAGTTAGAAAGCTTTGTAGCTGATAACGAAAAACGGTGGAAAAAACAACTGTTGGAATGGAAATTCCACTGGTCCCAGCAGGAAAAACTCAACCGCATGCTGCAAACAGCCTTACCCAGACTCGAACAGCAGATCAGCACCAACCATGAACTGCTGACCTTACTCTGGCAAACAATCCAGGCCCAGAGTCAGAACCAGCTTGACGCCGGTCAGACCTGGCTGCAGGCACTGCAAAAAGTCGCCGATCAACGTGAAAGCCTTGTAAAAAACTACGAAGAACTTAAACAAACTGGTTGATTTGGAATTAGGATGAACCCACCGGATCACGGATGCGGCTAGCCGCCTATTTTCATCGGTATCGGCGGACTGCCGCTCTTATTGCCTGATTCGGAATTAGCCCTCTCTTCACGTAAACAGAAAACGCCTCTATGAAAGTTATCGCCACCGCCGGTCATGTGGATCATGGCAAATCGATGTTGGTACGTGCCCTTTCAGGCATCGATCCAGATCGCTTGAGCGAAGAAAAGGCGCGTGGAATGACGATCGATCTCGGCTTTGCCTGGGTCGATCTCCCCTCCGGCGAACCAGTCGGCATTATCGATGTCCCTGGACATATCGATTTCATTAAGAATATGCTGGCAGGCGTAGGTGGTGTGGATGCGGCCCTTCTCGTTGTAGCAGCAGACGAAGGCGTCATGCCGCAAACAGAGGAACACCTTGCTATTCTCGATTTACTCGAAGTGTCGCGTGGTGTTGTCGCCCTGACCAAAATTGATTTGGTGGATGAAGAGGGCTGGCTTGAACTGGTTCAGGAAGAAATCCAGGAAACACTGTCCCCAACCAGTCTGGCTGGTTCTCCCATCGTCCCTGTTTCCGCACAAACGGGGGAGGGGGTGACCGAATTGTTGGCCACACTAGAAGCAGTTTTGGCCCAGGCGCCGGAACGTGTCGACTGGGGACGTCCTCGTCTACCTATCGATCGCGTCTTCACCATTGCCGGTTTCGGCACAGTGGTGACAGGCACTTTGCAGGACGGGAGTTTACGGCTCGGGGATGAAGTAGTCGTAGAGCCGGGCGGATTCAAAGGACGGATTCGCGGTCTGCAAACGCATAAAAAATCGATTTCTGTGGCCCAGCCAGGTTCTCGCGTCGCTGTCAATCTCAGTGGCATTAAAGCAACTGAGATTCAACGAGGACAACTATTGACATATCCAGGGCTTTTACGAGGCAGCAAACGCCTGGATGTGCGGCTTCGAGCCTTAGCCGACGCCCCCACCAAACTCCGTCACAACATGGAGATCACCTTTCATTGCTATTCGGCCGAGGTGGTAGGACGCCTGCGCTTGCTCGAAGATGACACCTTGTCTCCCGGTGCGGAGAGCTGGGCACAAATAGAGCTGGCACAGCCGGTGGCATTGCAACGGGGCGACCGCTTTATCATCCGCCGACCTTCTCCCAGCCATACACTTGGAGGAGGTGTGATTGTTGATCCGCGCGTGCGTCGTCGTCACAAACGCCGCCGTCCCGAAATATTCGCCCAGCTCGAAACCTTGCTCCATGGCAGCCCCGCCGACCTTGTGCGAGATGTCATTCACCGCCAAGGCCCCCTACCTTTATCGCAGATCAAGTCTGCTGTGGATCTACCGGCAGATCAAACCCAAGCTGCCTTGCAGTCCCTACTGGCAGAGGGGCGTATTGAGCGAGTAAGCACAGAGCCCGGCAGTGAATTTGTGTGGACAAATGAAGGTTGGCAGAGCTGGAAACAGCGTTTGTCCACCCTCCTCAGCCAATACCATCATGATTATTCCCTGCGTCCGGGCATGCCGCGCGAAGAAGTGAAAAACCGTTTGCAACCCCGTCAAGGCTGGTCGACGCGTCTTTTCAACAGTTTGATCCAACGTGCTGTCGCCGAGCAGATCGTACGGGAACATGGGTCTTACCTGGCGCTGGTCGATTTCTCCATCCAACTTACCCCCGAACAACAGGCTCAAGTCGAGCGCTTGCTTCAGCAATTTGCCCGATCGCCTTACAGCCCACCCTCTGTCAAACAATGCCAGGAATGGGTAGGGGAAGAGCTATTTGCCAGTCTGCTTGTGCAGGAGAAATTGGTACGGGTGGCAGCTGATGTTGTTTTTGAGCGCCAGACCTACGAAACCATGGTGGCGAAAATCCAGCAATATATCCGCGACCATGGCCAAATTACCGTGGCCGATTGCCGCGATCTCTTTCAGACCAGCCGAAAATATACCCTCGCGTTACTCGAACACCTTGACGAAAGTCGTGTCACCATTCGTCGAGGTGATGTGCGTGTGTTGCGTTAAGAAAAGGTGCCAACGTATACAAAACGGTGCAGACAGATTATTGGGAAAGGCTCGTTTCAGAGGGAAAGAAGATCAACCGCGCGTGGTGTCGGGTCGCCAGGAAGCCAAAACCTTCATGTAGTTGGCCCGTTCAAAGGCAGCGGGTTCGGCCACATGCTGCTGGCTCATACTGCCCTGCAACTGTTGTACTGATTCATAGTCATGCTCTTCCAGCCATGTTTCAAGAGCAGCCAAAATCTCGGGAAGACGTTGCACACCGTTATCTAACAGTTCTGATGCCAACATTGTGACCTTGGCCCCCGCCATGAGGCCTTTGAGCACATCGAGATGAGAATGTACACCTGTGGTAAGGGCAAAATCTACGCTGACGCGACCATACAGCATGGCGATCCAACGTAAAGGCAACCGTAACTCTGCAGAATGGCTGAGTTGCAAATCAGGTATGACTTCCAGCTTTTCCAGATCGAAATCGGGTTGATAAAACCGGTTGAATAGGACGAGAGCATCGGCACCGGCCACACTCAAGCGATAGGCCATGTTCGCCATCGAACTGAAGTAGGGGCTTAGCTTAACGGCGAGGGGAATATCGATGCTCTTTTTTACATCCCGCACCACATTGACATACATTTCTTCGACGGCAGCTCCCGTCATAGCGGAATCGGCGGGAATGTAGTAAATGTTGAGTTCCAGCGCATCAGCCCCTGCTTCTTCGATCATTTTGGCATATTTGATCCAACCACCGGTCGAGACACCATTGAGACTGCCAATAATGGGAATGTCAACGGCCTCCTTAGCCTGACGGATCAGATCGAGATACTGCTCGGGTCCAATGTTGTAGTGCTCGAAATCAGGAAAATAGCTGAGCGCTTCACTAAAGGCCTCGGTGCCCATGGCCAAATAATGGTCCAGCTGATGACTTTCCTGGGTAATCTGCTCTTCGAACAAAGAATACATCACTACAGCCGCGGCGTCGGCATCTTCAAGCTGGCGAATGCTATCAAGGCTTTTTGATAAAGGTGAGGCCGACGGCACCAAGGGGTGTTTCAGCTTCAAACCTAGATATTGGGTTGAAAGATCCATGAATAACCGTCCTTATCGTGAGAGAAGTTCTACCGGAAAAGAGTCGCCGAGACCATGTACGGTCTCGGCGACAGGGAAAGTGTCGTTTACCAGTCCTTCAACGAAGCCATCAGCGAATATTTCTGCCAACGGTTCGTCGCTGCTTCTTGCGCCTTCTCCAGCAATTCTTCGGCATGCTCAGGATTGGTCTGGGCAACCATGCGGAAGCGCGCCTCCTTCATGGCAAAGTCGGTGAAGGGACGCTTCGGTGCCCGAGAGTCGAGCTGCAAAGGATTCTTTCCTGCGGCACGACGGCGGGGGTCGAAGCGATAGAGAGGCCAGAAACCAGTTTCCACGGCAACTTTCTGGTGCTCGAGACCTTTCGCCATATCAATACCATGGGCAATGCAGTGGCTATAGGCAATGATAAGGGAAGGGCCGTCGTAGGACTCGGCTTCGAGGAAGGCCTTGACTGTTTGCGCATCGCTGGCGCCCATGGCGATATGAGCCACATAAACATAGCCGTAGCTCATCGCCATCATGCCCAGATCTTTGCGGGGGATTGACTTGCCGCTCATGGCAAATTTGGCAGCCGCAGCCAGAGGAGTAGCTTTCGAAGCCTGGCCGCCGGTGTTGGAATAAACTTCGGTGTCCAGCACCAACACGTTGACATTGCGGCCACTGGCGAGGACATGGTCCAGACCACCATAACCGATGTCATAAGCCCAACCATCGCCACCGATAATCCAGACGCTGCGCTTGACGAGAACATCAGCTAAGCTAAGCAGGTCTTTGGCGGCCGGATCATTGATTCCTGCCAGTTTGGCCTTGAGGGCAGCAACATGACCACGCTGCGCGTCAATGCCGGCCTCGCTGCTCTGGTCGGTGGAGAGCAGCTTATCAGCCAGCTCCTCACCGATCTGTTCACGTAAGCGATGGACGAGTTCGCGGGCATATTCCGTCTGTTTGTCCATGGTCAGACGCATGCCCATGCCGAATTCGGCATTGTCTTCGAACAGAGAGTTGCTCCAAGCAGGACCACGGCCATCTTTGTTCATGGACCAAGGCGTGGTCGGCAAGTTACCGCCATAAATGCTGGAACAGCCTGTTGCGTTGGCCACGATGGCACGGTCACCAAAAAGCTGGGTCATCAGTTTGACATAGGGTGTCTCGCCACAGCCAGCACAGGCGCCAGAAAACTCGAAGAGGGGTTCCAGCAACTGGATATTCTTCACATTTTTGAAATCCAGGCTGTCGTGGCGGGCCAGCTCGGGTAATTGCAAGAAGAAGTCCCAATGTTTGCGACCCTGCTCTCGCAAGGGCAGTTGCGGTTCCATGTTAATCGCTTTGCGTCCAACCTGGGTTTTGTCTTTGGCCGGGCAAGCTTCTACACACAAGGTGCAGCCAGTACAATCTTCTACAGCTACCTGTAAGGTGTATTTCTTTCCTTTCAATTCTTTCCAGCGTGCCGGAGCCGACAAGAAACCTTCCGGAGCATTGGCGAGCTCGGCTTCTTCCACCACTTTGCTGCGAATCACGGCATGGGGGCAAACCAAGACACATTTACCGCATTGGATGCAAAGATCAGGATCCCAGACAGGTACTTCCAAGGCAATATTGCGCTTTTCCCAGCGCGTTGTACCACTGGGATAGGTGCCGTCCGCAGGCAAGGCGCTGACTGGCAACAGATCACCATCGCCGGCGATCATCGTTGCCGTCACTTTTTGTACGAATTCTGGCGCTTCGGGAGGCACAACCGGCGGTAATTCCAGGGTGCTGGTCGCCTTTTCGGGTACGGGGAGTTCGTGGAGATGGGCAAGAGCGGCATCGACGGCTGCGTAGTTCTTCTCTACGACTGCCTCACCTCGTTTGCCATAGGTCTTCTTAATGGCCTCTTTGATTTTGAGAATCGCTTCGTCTTTGGGTAACACCCCACTGATGGCAAAGAAGCACGTCTGCATGATTGTGTTGATGCGCACACCCATGCCGGTATCTTTGGCTACGGAGTAGGCATCGATGACATAGACCTTAAGCTTCTTGTCAATGATTTGTTCTTGGATGGGGCGAGGAAGGTGATCCCAGACTTCTGTGTGGGGATAGGGAGCGTTAAGCAGGAGGGTAGCGCCCTCTTCGGCATTGGCCAGGACTTTGTAACGCTCTAAAAAGCCAAATTGATGGACGGCGATAAAGTTGGCTTTTTGGATGAGGTAGGTACTATGGATGGGGCGGGGACCAAAGCGTAAGTGAGAGATGGTGCGTGCGCCTGATTTTCGCGAGTCATAGACAAAATAACCCTGGGCAAAATTGTCGGTTTCTTCGCCAATGATTTTGATTGAGTTTTTATTAGCTCCGACCGTACCGTCAGAGCCCAAGCCCCAGAACATCGCCCGCACGACATCCGTGGGCTCGATGTGGAAATCCGGATCATAGTCAATGCTGGTATGCGTCACATCATCATAGATGCCTACGGTGAAATGGTTCTTGGGGGCGTCTTTGCGCATTTCGTCAAGAACACCTTTCACCATCGCCGGTGTAAATTCTTTAGAAGAGAGACCGTAACGGCCACCAATGATGCGGGGGAAGCTGGCAAAAGGCAAGGAGCCATCGGCCAGACTTTCACTCATCGTGGTGATGATGTCTTGATAGAGAGGTTCACCGGCCGCGCCGGGCTCTTTCGTGCGATCCAAAGCAGCGATGACCTTGACGGTGGCAGGCAGTGCCTCCAGGAAATGTTTGGCCGAGAAGGGCCGGTAGAGCCGTACTTTAAGGACACCCACTTTTTCACCCTGATCGACAAGGTAACGTACAGTTTCATCGGCCGTCTCTGCGCCCGAACCCATCATCACGATCACGCGTTCGGCATCGGGTGCCCCCACATAATCAAAGATGTGGTACTGCCGACCCACAACCTCGGCAAACTTATCCATCGCTTTCTGGACGATATCGGGTGCCGCCAAATAGTAGGGGTTGACAGTTTCGCGCGCCTGGAAGAACACATCAGGATTCTGGGCTGTGCCGCGAATAAAGGGTCGATCGGGTGAAAGGGCACGGGCACGATGAGCATGGACCAGTTCGTCATCCAGCATAGCCCGCATGTCATCAGGCGTCAGCTCCTCTACCTTGTTGATTTCATGGGAGGTGCGGAAGCCATCGAAAACATGCAGGAAAGGTACACGTGCTTCCAGGGTGGCTGCTTGCGCAATCAAAGCAAAGTCCATAACCTCCTGGACTGAATTGGAGAAGAGCATGGCAAAACCGGTGGAACGGGTGGCCATGACGTCACTATGATCCCCAAAGATAGATAATGCCTGAGCAGCGACGGAGCGAGCAGCGATATGAAAAACCGTGCTCGTAAGCTCACCGGCAATTTTGTACATATTGGGAATCATCAGCAGCAGGCCCTGGCTGGCCGTAAAGGTGGTCGTCAGCGCCCCGGTCTGTAAAGCACCATGAACGGCGCCGGCTGCCCCCCCTTCAGCCTGCATCTCTTGCACCAAAGGAATCGTGCCCCAGATATTTTTATTACCTTGGACACTCCACTGATCCGCCCACTCTCCCATCGGAGAACTAGGGGTGATGGGGTAAATGGCGATCACTTCATTAGTCTGATGGGCCACATAAGCTGCAGCTTGATTCCCATCTAAAGTTATCATTTTTCGTGTCATCTTGATACTCCTATGAGTTTTTGAATCAATTCCATCCCTTATCATACATACTTTTTGCGCATCTGGCGCTGATCTTTATCATGTTTATACCCCTTTTCTGGTATCTGCGCAATAGTCAAGCTACTGTTTGTGTAAGCCACTATCCTGAAAAGAGTCATTTCCTCCGTATATTTGCCTCGACAGATGATACAGCCCCCTAAGCGCTAGTCAGCCCCGAATCGCAATTTGTGTTACATGTAGCGATGATTTTCTGAGTTAGAATGGTTTCGAGAAGTACCGAGAATTCGTTTATAATAATAGTCATGAAGTTCGGAGTGTCTATGTCGAGCTATGCAAATCCTAGCAACCTGCAAGCACCCATGCCTCCGAGCTATATCAAAATCTGTACATGGAGTGAACTATGCCCTGGTATAATTATCTTTTGGCAATACTTCTCGGCTATTTATTAGGAAGTGTGCCATCAGGCTATTTGATCGGACGAATAAGGGGGGTCGATGTACGCAAGCATGGTAGCGGGCGCACAGGCGGCACCAATGTATATCGTTCATTGGGATTAACTTATGGGGTATTGACAGGACTGAGTGATGGCGCCAAGGGCCTGGTAGCGGTTCTCCTGGCCCGCTGGCTGTTTGGACACGAAGCTGCAGCCGCCTTGGCCGGTGCTTTTGCCGTCTTTGGGCACAATTGGTCTATTTTCTTGCACTTCAAGGGAGGGGCGGGAGGTGGTACTGCTGCCGGGGCCTTGATCGCCCTCAATCCCCTTGCTGCCGCAATCACCGTGCCGATTTTTCTTCTGGTTTTAGGGATTGGCCGGTATGCCTCGATCGCAACCATGAGCATTGCCATTGGCTCTGCCCTGGTACTCGTAGTGCTCTACCTCTTCAACCTCAACACTCCCATTTACCATCTCATCTTCAGTGGCCTGACCATTTTATGGGTACTCTGGGCCTTGCGCCCCAATATTGCTCGCCTTATCAACGGTACAGAACGACGTATCGACTTTACGCGAACGAAGGGATCGCATCCGAGCCACTGATTCACCGCCGGACCGCTTCCGCACCTTACCGGCAGCCTGTTTTGCTTCGGGAAAACGTTGGTTTCCGCCCCCAGGACGCGGCTGGTTATCGCCGTATGCACATCTCTCTCTTTCATCTAATCCCTGAGTATCTCTTGCCTCCTATCGTATCTCTAGCCCGGCCATGCACATCTTAATTATCGGCGCCGGTGCGATTGGTTCGATGCTGGCTGCTCGTCTGGCCGCCTCGGGGCAACGCCTTACCTTGGCAGCCCGGCCAGGAACGGCAGCCATATTGCGTGAACGTGGGCTGCGCCTTGAGGACAGCGATGGCTCTGTTCTCACTCCTGAAGTTACTATCGTCGATTCTGCATCAGAGGTCTTGGCCGGAAAGGAGGCTTTCGACTTTCTTATTTTAACGGTCAAATCGTACCATGTTGCATCGCTTGCAGCCGAATTGGCGACAGTAAGTCAGCCACTTCCGCCCCTGATTTCCCTGCAAAATGGGGTGGGCAACGAAGAAACCCTCGCTGCGAAATTACCGCAGGCTTCCATTATCGCCGGTACTCTCACTACTCCAGTCGAAGTACTGGAGCCGGGCCACGTCCACGTCACCCGGCCCTCGTACTGGCTGGGATTGGCTCCCGGCCCCGGTGCCCACACCCTCGATCCTTTCATCTCCTGCTTTGAGGCTGCGGGCTTTCGTGTGCAAAGCTGGCCTGATTACAAAGCACTGAAATGGTCGAAGCTGCTCATGAACCTTCTCGCCAATGCCCAGTCCGCCATTCTTGATTGGACGCCGGCGCAGTTATTCGCCCACCCACTTAGTGCACGCATCGAGCTCCTGGCCTGGCGAGAAGCAATTCAAGCAATGAAAGGGCTCAATCTTCGCCCCGTTCCCTTGGCCCAGTACCCCCTACGCTTTGCTACAACCTTAACCCAATTTCTGCCCCCCAGCGTCGTCAGACCACTCTTTAGTCGCTTCATCATCAGCGGTCGGGGCACAAAGATGCCCTCTCTTTACTTCGACCTCCACCCCCAGCCTCGTACCCAATCAGAGATTTATTGGCTCAACGGCGCAGTAGCAGCGACAGCGCAAGCACAGGGTAGGTCAGCTCCTATCAACGACACACTCACTCAGGTGTTTACAGCTCTGTTACAGCAGCAGGCCGACCCTACAGCCTGGAAAGGCCGGCCCGACAAGCTGTGGGCAGCCATGCAAGCACACAAGTAGCACCAAAGCCTCGTTATGACCCAACAAAACTCTCTCGATATCCGACGTCGCTCTGCCTGGCTTTCTTTAGGCATTGGTATCACCCTTCTCATCATCAAGTTTGGGGCTTACTTTTTGACGGGCTCTACCGCCGTCCTATCTGATGCATTGGAAAGTATTATCAATGTCGTCGCAGCCTCTTTTGCTTTTTTCAGTATCATGCGAAGCGTTCGTCCGCCTGACGAACGCTATCCCTATGGCTACGGTAAAATCGAGTCATTTTCATCCGGTTTTGAAGGTGCACTCATTCTCATTGCCGCCATTAGCATTTTAGTCACGGCTATTCCCCAGCTGTTTGCGCCCAAAGAACTGACGCAATTAGATATGGGCCTGTTACTCCTAGTCATCGGGGGGGTGGCCAATTATTTACTGGGCGTTTATCTCATTCGTACAGGCCGCCAGACACATTCCGATGCCCTCATTGCCGATGGCTATCATGTGCAAACAGATGCTTTCACCAGCCTGGGTGTGATAGTAGGGCTGTTTCTGGTACGGTTGACGGGTTGGAGTATCCTCGATCCGATTATTGCCGGTCTGGTTGCGCTCAACATTCTCCACACTGGTTGGCAATTACTGCAATCATCTGTGGCCAACTTGATGGATCGAGCCGATCCCATGTTCTTGGAAAAGGTAACCCAAGCCCTGATGCAATTGCGACAACCGGGCTGGATCGCACCCCATCGCCTGCGTTCCTGGCGGAGTGGGCCACTCCGATACATCGACTTTCACCTCGTCCTGCCCCGTTTTTGGGACTTAACCCAAGTCCACGCCGTTTCCAATACGATCGAACAAGGACTCAGTGCCGTACTCGATGAAGACCTCCAGGTCATTGTCCACATGGATCCCTGTTCCTCCATTCATTGTTCAGTGTGCGATCTTCCCGATTGTCCTCTCCGTGAACATCCTTTCGAGCAAGACATCTCCTGGTCTCAGGTGGAATTCATTCCTGGCCCGCCCCCACCCTTGCAGGAAGAAGTATGGTAAATTCATGCGAACTAATGAATTGCTAATGATCTTCTGACAAGGCTCTAACGCACTTGGCCTATACTAAATACGAATTCAGTATCCATCATCATTTCATTCGCTGTAAGGAGGTGGTAATATGACCCAACTGACGCGATGGGATCCTTTCCGCGAATTGATGTCGATGCGGAGCTTGGCTGATCGCGTATTCGAAGACACCTTACTGCGCCCCTTCGGCTTTGATGGTACGAACTGGGAGTTGGCCCTCGATATTGCAGAAACGGATGACGCCTATCATGTAGAGGCGGCCATTCCTGGGGTCAAACCTGAAGACCTGGATATCTCCGTGGTCGACAATGTTCTGACCATCAAGGGCGAAATCAAACGAGAAGAAGAGCTCAAAGACGAACAGTATCATCTGCGCGAACGCCGCTATGGCAGCTTCAGTCGGGCTGTCACTCTGCCCAGCAAGGTGGATGCAGATGCCATCGAAGCTGTCTATGAGAATGGTATTCTGAAATTGACCATTCCCAAATCAGAAGAGGCCAAACCGCGCAGGATTGCTGTTCACACCGCACATACCATCGAGGGTGAATCAACGCCAGCTAAATAAAGCAGGCTCCGCATTGTAAAACACGCACTAAGGCGTAACCATTCCCAAAGAAGGCGGCGAGCAAGCAAACTTGCCTTGCCGCCTTCTTTTTGCCCTAAAATCTTGATGAATAAGGAGAATAACCCCCATGCCTTTCAACATCCCCATACACACCAATGCCCAAAGTATCGATCGAGTACTGAATGCCGGCCTACCCGTGATTCTCGTATTCGAACGTAAGCACTGCGAGGCCTGCCGCCAGTTGCAGCCCACCCTTGATCGGCTGGCCGCAGATTATGCCGGCAAAATCCTCATTGCCAAAATCGATGCCGATAGCGAAGGCGATCTGGTGCGTCGTTATCAGATCACGCAAGTACCTTCCCTTGTGTTTATAAAGCAAGGACAGAAGATTGCCACTGCTGTGGGAGCAGCTTCTCTCACCGATCTACGCTCCTGGTGTGATTATCTCAGCCGTGGCGGCGTGCGGCCACCCCTTCCTCAAGGTGTGAGTGAAAGCCTACCCGGCACTCCCTCTACCCCCAGGCCACGCCCTGCTTCCCAACCATCCTCCCCCTCGCAAACGAGCGACAGTAAACCCATTCATGTCACCGACGCTAACTTCGACCAAGTCATCAACGGCCCTCTGCCTGTTTTGGTAGACTTTTGGGCACCCTGGTGTGGTCCCTGCCACATGATTGCCCCAGCCGTCGAAGCCCTGGCCAAGGAATTTGCCGGAAAACTGGTCGTGGCAAAACTCAATGTAGATGAAAACCAACGTACAGCCTCACGTTACAGTGTCATGAGTATCCCCACCCTGATCATTTTCCGCAACGGCAAGGCGGTTGATCGAGTCACGGGCGCCTTACCCGCGCCACTCTTACGGCAACGAGTACTTCCCCACATTCACTGATTACCTTACCAGGCCGCTTCAGGAAGCCCCGATCGGCTGCATCATATAGAGTTCACCCAGCTCGAAGCCTAACTTGCGATAATAATTGCGCGTACCAATGGCACTGATCACCGCTAATTGCCGGAAGCCTTCGGCGTAGGCGATGCGTTTCGCCTCGGTGATCAGGCGGACTCCCAAGCCCGCATGCTGAGCCGCTCCCTCACTTTTTCCACCGATACGCAAGGCCGGCCCGTACACATGCACCTCCCTGATCATTGCCGCATCTTTGATCTCAGCGATCGGTACCACTGCCGGTGAGTTGGGCAATGACAGCCGCAAAAATCCGGCGACTTTATCATCAGGCGTAACATAACTGAGAAAATACTCGCGGTTGATATCGGTCTCGTAGGGCAAGATATTGAGCCGGAGCTGAGCGGGCTCAACCTCCTGACGACGCACTTCGCGGCAACGTAGACATTGGCACGACATGTCGTGTTCTGCCATGTATTGATGCACAAGCTGGCGTAAGTTCGTCTTCTTATTGCCCTTAACAATATTTGGAGAAGGAATATCGCGAAAGATGCGATTGATGCGGCAATAGCGGGGTACATGCGTCTTACAGCGGGCGATGAGGGCGACTAACTCTTCTTCGCGATAAGGCTCGTACAAACCCTTGAGGTAATACTCACGATAAAGTTCCGTTTCTTTGAGTAAAGAAGTGGGATAGATTTTGAGTTCGTCGGGACGGATGGCAGGGTCAGTCCAAAGGCGCTGGAAGTCTGCATAATCACTTTCCAGGGTGTCGCCGTACAAGTTAGCCATCCAATGCAAGACGATCTTGAACCCTGCCCCGCGCAGTGTGCGTACAGCCTGACGCATTTCCTCGACCGTATGCCCACGCTTGTTCAAAGCGAGAATACGATCATTCAAACTCTGCAAACCAAGCTGTACCTTGGTCACGCCCAATCGCCGCAGATGGGCCACCTCGCGCGGGCTGAGAGCATCTGGTCGGGTTTCGATCACCATGCCCACATTGCGATACGACGCCGTTTCATTGCGTACCTGGGCCTCTTCCAAAGAAGCGGCCTCCTCCCCATTCATGGCATCTAAACAACGCTTGACGAACCATTCCTGATAATCACGGGGATAGGCCGACCAGGTACCGCCAAGAATCAATAATTCTACTTTATCGGAATGATGACCGATGGCCTGAAGGCTGCGCAATCGGGAACTGACCTGCCGGAAAGGATCGAATGCATTCTGTAAGGCCCGCAATGAACCCGGCTCATCCGGCACATAACTCTTGGGCATGCTCTCAAAGGTGGGGCAGAAAATGCACTCACCCGGACAGGGAAAAGGCTTGGTCAGCACCGTCACCGGGGCCACCCCTGACTGAGTCCTTACGGGCTTTCGCTGGAGTCGCTGCACCAACACCCGATCCTCCTCCATCTTCCCCGCGGCTACGAGCTGCTGATAACCATCCCATAACTCCGACTTGGAGAAATGACGCCCCGTCTTGCGGGCATAGCTGTTCACAATACGCAGATAAGCGGCATCATCGAGCTCGGGATGGGCTTGGAGTTGTTCCAAAATGCCCAGAAGAAGGCTTTCGTCCGTATCGATATCGAAGCTGTGACCGGCACGATTGGACCATTTAGACAGGGTGATGGTAGGCATAATTTTGAGGGTTGGCAGTTGGCATTCCCAGGCTTATTGTGCCATCATTGGGACATGAAGGAGTGTATTCGTAAGCAGCTTTTGCAGATCAACCAGACATTTTACGAAGATTTTGCCGCGGCATTTGCCGCCACACGCTTCGGCACACAACCGGGGTGGAACCGGATTATACACTATTTTCCCCGCCGTTGTCAGGTGCTGGATATCGGCTGTGGCAATGGACGGTTTGCCCACTTTCTGGATGAACGCCTGGATGCCGTCCAGTATCTGGGAATTGACAGCAGCCATCGTCTTATTGCCATCGCCCAGGAGAACACCGCCCCCCTCAACCGTACCCAGGCGAAGTTCAGTGTGGTGGACATCAGCGAGGATGGGTGGGAGCAAAGCCTAGAGAAGCGCTCCTTCGATATCGTGGTCGCCCTGGCCGTGATGCATCACATTCCTGGCTTTAGCCACCGCCAGCAATTTTTAAAGGCCGCTGCTACTTGCCTAACCCCTAACGGCATCCTCATTCTCTCGAATTGGCGATTCACCCAAAATCCACGCATGCGCCGTAAAATCGTGCCCTGGCAACAGATCGGACTCAGCGCGGCCGATGTCGAAAAAGGCGATTATCTGCTGGATTGGAAGAAAGAGGGGCATGGATTACGCTATGCCCATCAGCTGGATGAAACGGAGGTCTCACAATTGGCGGCGGGAGCAGGGTTACAGATACTCGAGCAGTTTCATGCCGATGGTCGTGAAGGCGATCTGAGTTTATACAGTGTCCTCAGCCGGCGTAGGCCAAGCGACGAGTAGTCAACGAGGAGAATGTCATGCGTGTTGTCATGTTGTCAAAAGCCTGTATTGTCGGCGCCTATCAGCGTAAATTAGAGGAAATTGCCCGTCATCCCGACATCTCCTTGACCGTGTTGACACCACCTTTTTGGCAGGACAGCCGCGGTAAACAGGTGCTGGAACGGGTATTCACCCGCGGTTACGAATTGCGCGAGACACCGATCCGTTTCAATGGCCGCTTTCATCTACATTATTACCCCCGACTCGCGTCAGAACTGAAAGCACTGCGCCCCGATCTGCTTCATATCGATGAAGAACCATACAACTTTGCCACACGGCACGCTATGGGATTAGCACGTCGCAGCCAGATTCCAGCCCTATTTTTCACCTGGCAGAACTTAAATCGCCGCTATCCACCCCCTTTTCGCTGGTGGGAACGCTACAATTATCGTCATGCTGCATTTGCTATTGCCGGAAACCACGCCGCCAGCACCATCCTGCGCGCCAAAGGCTACCGTGGCCCCACCCGCATCATCCCCCAATTTGGCGTCGATCCCGAGCTCTTTTCACCGCCCGCCCGCCCTCGCCCCGCCCGACCCTTCACCATCGGTTATGCTGGCGGTTTGATTCCTGAAAAAGGGCTCGATACCTTGCTGGCAGCTTGCGCTCGTCTGCAAGGCGCCTGGCGCCTGCACCTGCTGGGCAGTGGCGCCGAAAAGAGCGCCCTCATCAACCAGGCAGAGCGATTAAAAATATATCCAATGGTGGGATCGCCTTCCCTCCATAGAGATGCCACGCTTTTACCACACATTGGACGCCTTCGTGCTGCCTTCGCGTACCCTGCCCAATTGGATGGAGCAATTTGGGCGGGTATTGATCGAAGCCATGGCCTGTGGCGTCGCCACGTTGGGCTCCGACAGCGGTGAGATTCCCCATGTCCTCGACGAGGCCGGCCTCATTTTCCCCGAAGGTGATGCCGAGGCTCTGGCTACTCGGCTGCAAGCCCTTCTCGACGATGAAACATTACGTCACTCTTTCGGTCGCCGTGGTCGAGAACGCGTATTGGCTCATTTCACGCAAAAGCAAATCGCCGCCGCCACGGTCGAAGTTTATCGCAGCATCATGCAGACATCCCCTTCCTCCGGCTCATAGATAGACCTTATTCTCAGATGACGACCTAGCACTGCAACAGCTCATTCACCACATCAGGAAAAAGTCGTGCCCAGGCATCACTTAGGGAAGCGGGAAGAGGAGCACACAAAAGCAACCGTTCCCCGCTCTGAGGATGGGTAATCTGCAATTGCCAGGCATGCAATGCCAGCCGATAGAGCCCATATTCGAGGCGAAAGTACCTGTTGATGGCCCCTTTGCCGTAGGCCGTATCACCAATGAGGGGATGACTGAGATGCTTGAGATGACGTCGTACCTGATGCCTACGGCCGGTATGAATGTGTACTCGTACCAGAGAACAATGCTCGCTGGCAGAACTGGCTAGAGGAATGATTTCGCTGCGCGCGGCTTTTGCCACGCCCTTATCCCGCAGGGGGTGATCGACCCAAACACATTCCTCGACCAGCCCGCGTACCAGCGCCAGATACACCTTCTGCGTGGAAGGATGCGCCAATTGTTCTTGCCAGAGATGGGCGTGGCTCCGCTCCAGGGCAAAGAGAATGACGCCACTGGTGGGCCGATCAAGGCGGTGGAGGGGATAAACTGCTCGGCTGAGTTGTTCGCCCAGAATCTGATGTAATGATGTAATGTCCGTTCTTTTGGGCCAGCATAAGCGCTGTTGTGGACCAATAAGCCGGAGGGTTTATTCACAGCAATGACACTGTCATCTTGCCAAATGATGGGGACAAAATCAGGATTCATTCCTGCAAACGCATGCGTAGGATACGCAAAAGCTGGCGACGCCGTTCCAAATGTAGCCTTGCCTTGCTGTCCTCGGACTCAAATTGATTGATCAAAAAAGCTTCAGCGTCTTCTGTGGCAAGAAGATCCCGCTTCTGCCAGAAAACTGCTGCGGCCATATTGTCATCACCGGCCTGCACAAAGGCCACCAAAGCTTTAGCGATGGCAGCTCGCTTTTCAGCCTGTCCTTGCTGCTCTTTGATGCGTAATAAGGCGGTAAGGCGCTGCGCCATCGCTTCGGCATTGGTATCATCGCCCCGCTGGCGAGCCTGCGAAATGGCCGACCGAATCGAGGAGATCATCGCATCATCCAGCAAAAAAGGAACCTCATCTACCAATGCTTGCAGGGCTTGCTCATCCACCGTCGTGGCAAATCGCTGTAAAATCCCCATGACCAGCCAGCGTTCGTAGTCTGCCCGCAGCTCAGCGTCCCCTTCGAGTGCCGCGTGTAGACTTGCTTCGTCCTGCACACCGGCGGCCAGCAGACGTCTCTTCAGATTTTCGGGGAGTTGGGTGGGATCAGTCATACGTTCTTTTAGCAAACCAATAGGTAGGTAGAAGTCTCGCGGGACTTAGAACACGTACGAAAAATGGAGTATAGCACAACACCTTGGCGCCACAAAGAAAAACTTCATCACAGCTACTCCCAACGGAAGAAGTGTGTGGCCAAGGCTGTGCAAACGAGTAAAAAGGCGAGGAGGATAGCGACCTCTTGCCCGAGACCTCCCCATCCTTCCCCAAACCAGGTTGCCTGCAATAACTTCACCACATACGTGAGGGGTATCCATTGCGCTATGTGTTGGATATTCTCGGGCATGATTTGTAGAGGAATCGCGGCTCCTGAGAGAAACATCATGGGAAAAGCCAAAATCATACCCACAGCCTGAGCAAAACGGGCCGAGGGAGCGACTCCGGCCAAGAGAAAACCGAAAGCGAACATAGACAGAGTACCCAGGGTAAAGGCAGCAAACACGCTAAGGATGTGCCCCTCGAACCTCACATGATAAAGGGCTTTACCCACCCCCACCAACATCAACATCCCTATCAACGTCATCAGATAATAATTCAGCACATTGGCGATCATATAAACCACTGGCCGCAAGGGAGTGGCACGAAAACGCCGTAGAATTCCCTTTTCGCGATAAGTCGCCGCCGCAATGGGAATACTCATCAAGCCTACGGAGATAATAATCAGGGCAATGTACGCTGGTACCGACATGTCAACCGTACCGCGATTGCCAAAAAGCGCCTCTGGCTCATTTCCGTAAATAGAGCCAAAAAGAATCAGCATCAGGGGGGCATAGGCAACGGTGAAAAACAAGGCAACAGGCTCCCGTAGATACAGCTTCATTTCCGTCCAGGTAAGTTTAGTCAGAGCTTTCATCAATAACAACTCCTTCAATCTCGTAGTTCGCGGCCAGTCAGAGTCAAGAAAACGTCTTCGAGAGTAGGCTGGTCAGTGCGCAGATTACGAAAACGTACGCCCTCCCTTTCCAGCACTCGTGCCACCTCACTCACAAAATACTCTCCTCGGCCATAAACCACGACATTTTCTCCACGTTTTTCCAGGCGAGTAACCACAGGCAATGATTGTAGCGAAGCAGGAAGGGAATCGCCATCAATCGAGAAGATGATACGCCGCTCTGCCTGAAGATTCTCTATCAATCGCGCCGGCGTATCCAGGGCGATCAGCTGGCCATGATCCATGATCGCCACGCGATCGCACAGGCGCTCTGCCTCTTCCATAAAATGAGTCGTAAGCAACACCGTTTTGCCCTGCTCCCGTACTTCCAACACCAGCTCCCACATAGCGCGACGTGCCTGCGGATCCAGGCCGGTGGTAAGCTCATCGAGAAAAACCAGCTCCGGGTCGTTGAGCAAAGCCAGGGCAATGAAAAGACGCTGGCGCTGTCCGCCCGAAAGTGTACTGACAAAAGCCCTTCGCTTCGAGCTAAGCCCCATTCGTTCCAGTAGCTCGGGCCAGGGGGATGTGTGGCTGTAAAATGAAGCGAACAGATCCAGGGCTTCGGCCACACGGAGGCGAGGCGGCAACGCGGCCGTCTGCAATTGGATGCCGATTCGCTGTCGTAAAGCAAAACCATCCACCTGCGGATCGAGACCAAGTACGCGGATTTTCCCTTTATCAGGCCGGCGCAACCCCTCAATACATTCGATGATCGTGGTTTTGCCGGCCCCATTGGGCCCCACCATGCCAAATATCTCACCTGCCTGTACCTCAAAGCTCACATCGTCAACCGCGATTACATCACCATAACTTTTACGAATATTTCGGACAACAATAGTGCTGCTCATGCCGATTCACCTCGCTCTAACGAAGAAGGATTGAGTAGCGCCTGCAAAGCAGCAACGTGTTCGTTGAAAGCGGTACGGCCGGCTGCCGTAACGGCGATGTAAGTACGTGGTTTGCGCGCAACAAAAGTCTTGTTGAGCGCCACATAACCGGCCTCTTCCAGTTTGCGGAGGTGCGCGCCCAGATTACCATCGGTGAGGCTCAGCAAATCCCGCAGAGCGGTAAATTCCATCTCTGCCTCCTCAGGTAACGCCACCAGGGCTGCCATGATCTGCAGTCGTACCGGCTGATGGATTAAAGGATTGAGACTACTCATAATTCAGCTCCAACGTCGTAAAAATATAAGGCCACTCGCAAACAGAACACCACCACCGAAAATAGCCATCCATAAGCTAAAATAGGCAGGTAACATCAGGTAACCGACAAGAGCAGCAATCGTCACAAAAAGACCAACCCAGAGGATCCGGCGCTCTAGCCAGAAACCGGTCATAATGTATCCCAACATAATCACCAAAGAAATGAGAAGGTTGGCCTGATTGATGTCGCTGGGCTTGCTTGCCCACACAATTAGAGCCCCGTAGACAAGCGTAGTCAGCCACATCAAGCCGATACGATTACCCAAAGGAGAGCGAACCCGAGTACCCAGACGAAAACCGATGCCTATCGAGACAACGATGCCGATGGTATCGAGAACCATCCATACCCATCCTGCCTGGGCCGGTAAAAATTGGCTGCTCAGGTTGCCCAGAAACCAAATAGCACCCCATAGAATCAGGTAATAAGCGCCCCCACTGGCAGTAAAATAACGGCGTGCTTGTCTGCTCACCAGTTCGATCATTTCCAGAGATGTGCGGGCTTCGTCTGCGGTCAACTTCATGATAGTATACCTCTTGAATTTGATTAGAGTACTCTGCAATATAGAGTACTCTAATTCTAACAGAAACAACACCCCTTGTCAAGGGGCAATAAATACCCTGACGTACGCGCCTCTGGCTTAGTAGCCACCGGCAATGCTATAATCAGCTTAGACCTTTGCTTGAATCCATTCCCAACTGCCTGACTGTCCCCAGTCACCCTCATGAATATCGCCGAATACGAGGACATCTTTACACGCGTAGCCAGCGAGTACGGCTTAGACAAGCATCTACTTGCAGAACAGGCCTGGCGCGAAAGTCGCTGGGATCCTCTGGCGATTGGCCAGGCAGATGACATGGGTGTCATGCAGATTCTGCCCTCCACCTGGATGGAGTGGGCACCTAAAGTCGGCGTCTTTGATCCCTTCGATCCCGAAAGTAACATCCGCGTCGGCGCCGTCTATCTGCAGTATCTACGTCAATACCTCGCCGAAAAACTCCAACTTGTCGGCGACCACTGGGTTCTTGTCGCCTACAACTGGGGGCCGGGTAATGTCCGGCGGTTGATCGAAGCAGGCAAAGGTTGGAACGACATCCCCAAGAAGCGGCGAGACTACGCCATCAACATCCTGATCGGTGCCGAGGCCCGCGCCTTAGCCGCGGCTGAACGTGTCTGATCATTCGCTCCTACGTCAACCCCCTTAGAACAATTCGACGTAACTCATCCCACCCCAAAACTCTTATGCAATCCTTCTTCGAACGCTACAGCATTTTCATCGCTCTCATCACTGCCTGGGCGGCCATGCTTGGTAGTCTTTACTTTAGTGAAATCGCCCGTTTTGTTCCCTGTACCCTCTGCTGGTACCAACGTATTCTCATGTACCCTTTGGCCCTGCTCCTACTCATTGGTATCCTCCGCCGCGATAAGCAGATCGCCTACTACGTCCTACCCCTTTCTCTCTTGGGCACGGCCTTTTCCACTTATCACTACCTTCAACAGAAAACCGACCTCTTTAGCCACGCCACTGTCTGCTCCACAGGTATCCCTTGTACCACCACCTGGATTAACTGGCTCGGCTTTATTACCATCCCCTTCCTCGCGCTCATAGCCTTTATCATCATCTCCTTCATGATGCTCATCATCATAACCACTCCCGCAGAAGATGAACTAACGTGGCACGAAGTCGAAGCCGACTAGATCCTACCAGTTACGACTCTGGCACCATTCTCCCCCAGTAGAAACATGCAAGCATCCCCTCTCCGGTCGTCCCCACACGATTCAGACGCCAAACAGTCACATCTCCCGGACTTTAGCGCAGATACTTCTGTGGTGGTTGGAGCTGTCGACGTCGTCTTTCCCCCCATCGAGGACGACGTTAGCACGGCCCTCTCTCCCGATCTCAATCACGCCACCGCAATCCTCGAGCCAACGGTTGGGGAAATGGATACAGCCTTTCCCGCGCCCGAGGCGGAGGACGATGTCGAGGGCGCACCCCCACCGCCTTACCACACAGCCTCGCCCACCGCTGC
>JAADFV010000328.1 GCA_013152695.1 Chloroflexota bacterium
ATATCCTCAGCAACCTTAGTGAGCCTTTATTGATTCGTGCCTATATCAGCGAGAAAACCCATCCTCTCCTCGCACCCTTGGCCCCCACTGTGGCCGACATGCTGCGCGAGTATGAGATTGCCTCTCATGGGAAAGTCAAGGCCGAAGTCGTGGATCCTGCTAAAAATCCCGAGCTCGAAGCCGAAGCCAATCAGACTTATGGCATTCGACCGACACCCTTCCGCCAGGCGGGCCGCTACGAGACATCGGTGATCAATTCCTACTTCGATATTCTCGTTCGCTATGGCGATCAGAGCACCGTACTCAACTTCCAGGATTTGATCGAGGTCGTCCCCGCCACGATGGCACCGCTGACGTGCACTTCCGCAATCTGGAATATGATCTGACTAAAGCCGTGAAAAAGGTAGTCTACGGCTTCCAGAGCATCGACGCCGTCCTCGCCTCCCTCGATCAGCCGGCGCAACTCACCTTGTATGTGACGCCGGGCAGCCTACCCCAAGAGCTGCAAAAGGCGCCGCAGACGATTCGCCAGGTGGCCAGCGAGATCGAAGCGCAATCCAACGGTAAATTTATCTTCAAGGAAGTCGATCCCACGGCTGCGAACAGCCCTATCACCCCCCAACAGCTCTACGATTCCTACCGTATCCAGCCTTACGCCGTCTCCCTCTTCTCACCCGACACCTATTACCTGCACATGGTCTTACAGGTCGGTGATCAAGCCCAGGTGGTTTATCCGGGTGGAGACGTGAGTGAGGCCGATGTGAAATCAGCCATCGAAGCAGGACTCAAGCGTAGTTCCAGCGGCTTTTTGAAGGTAGTTGGCATCTGGAGTCCGCCGGAGACACCCACACCCGACCCCTTCGGCAACATGCAACCACCCCTCTCCACCTATCGCACCGTACGTCAGGCTCTGCAGGATGAGTACGAAGTACGGGATGTCGACCTCAGCTCGGGCCGAGTACCGGCCGATGTCGATGTGCTGGTGGTCATCGCCCCCAAAGGTTTCAGCGATGTCGAACGCTATGCCATCGACCAATATCTGATGCGAGGCGGGGCCGTCATTATGGCCGCCGGCAACTACACTCTGCGCCTGGATCAATTCTCCGGCACCCTGGCTCTGGACCCGGTCAGTGATGGCGTGCAAGACCTGCTCAAACATTACGGTGTTACTGTCGAACAAAGTCTGGTCATGGACCCGCAGAATGAGCCCTTCCCCCTGCCTGTAACACGCATGGTCAATGGCTTACCTGTGCAGGAAATCCGGGCATTGGATTATCCCTTCTTCGTAGATGTGCGCCCCGATGCCATGACCAAAGACAGTCCCATCGTCTCCAACCTACCCGCTATCACCCTGAACTGGGCTTCACCTTTACAGGTGGATGAGAATGCCAATGCAAATCGCAAGGTGACAGAACTACTGCATTCCAGCCCTGACTCATGGCTGCGCACCAACATCGACATCAACCCCAACGTCGAACAATACCCTCGCTTCGGCTTCCCTGTGGAAGGAGACACCGGCGCCCAAACTCTGGCTGTCTCCATTCAGGGTAGCTTCGAAAGCTATTTCAAAGACAAGGAGCTGCAGCCGGCTGAAGGCCAGACAATCGACCCCAATTTGCAGGTTGGGCAGCTCGATACCTCGCCTGAAACCGCGCGTCTGGTTGTCGTCGGTAGCAGCGAGTTTCTCGATGACGTGGTCTTCAACATTTCCTCGAATCTACAACCCGACCGTTACCGCAACAGCCTGCTCTTCATGCAGAACGCGGTCGATTGGTCGGTAGAAGACCTGGATTTACTCGGCATTCGTGCCCGCGGCAGCCAAACCCGCGTCTTGCAACCCTTGCAAGAAAGCGATCAGTCATTCTGGGAGATTCTGAATTACATCGTAGCGCTGGTGGCCCTGGCTGCGATCGGCCTGATCTGGAATTTGCGCCGTCGCGCCGAGCAGCCCTTGCCCATCCCCGCGCCGCAAAAAGGGACGCAGGAGGTTTGATGATGTTCAATCGACGCAATCAGATTTTGGCAGCCCTGGTGGTGGTACAGTTGGTGCTCACCGCCATCGTGTTCTGGCCACGTAGCACCCAGGCTGAGGGTGGGCCCATTTTTAGTGATATCACGACCGACGATATCGTTGCTTTGCAGGTGGCCGACAACAACGGCAAGCAAGTGCAACTGGAGAAACAAGCCGGTGCCTGGGTCTTGCCGGAAGCTGATAACTTCCCCGCTCGCAGCGACAAGGTCAGTGCTTTGCTCGAGAAAGTACTCAAGTTACAAGACAACCGCCTGGTAACCCAGACCGCGGCCAGCCACAAACGGCTTCAGGTCGCCACGGATGACTTTGTTCGTCGCCTGGAGTTCCGTACGCAGGATGGGAAAGCGCATGTGCTCTATCTAGGCTCTTCTCCCACGATGAGCAGCCTCCATTTCCGTCTTGCCGGCCAGGATGAAGTCTATCTGACCAACGAGCTCAGCAGCTTCGATGCCAGTCCCCAAGCATCTGCATACATCGACACACAGCTTATCAGCCAGGCAACGGCCGACATCACGCAAATGACGGTTGAGAACGCCCAGGGGAAAATGACCTTTGTGCGGGATGAAAACGGCGATTGGGTGGTGCAAGAGCTGGCTCCCGACCAGCCTACTGACAGTACCCAATTGAGTTCGCTGATTGGTCGCATCACCTCTCTGAGCATGTTGCGACCTCTGGGTAAACAGCCAGACCCCAGTTACGGTCTCGATCAGCCACAGGCTGTGTTGCGCTGGACCTTGCATCCTGCCGACGGCGATGCCCAGGACTTCGAATTGCAGATCGGCGCCAAAGACCCCACGAACAACGATTATTTCGTCAAATTCTCGGGCTCGCCCTATTACGTGCAGGTGGCACCCTTTGCTGTCGAGGATTTTGTGAACAAAGCTGCTTCAGACTTTGTCTTGCAACCGACGCCCGAACCTGAGGTGACACCCGCCCCATAACCATGCTTCATCGTCCCACTGTGATCGTAAATGTGGCGATGACGGTCGATGGCAAGCTCGATACCATCGCCCGTCGCGGCGCTGCCATCTCCTCGCCTGCCGATTTCGCACGAGTCGACCGTTTGCGTGCTGAGTGCGATGCGATCATGGTGGGGGGCGGTACCCTCCGTGAGAACGATCCCCGACTTACCGTGAAATCGCCGGCGTTGCGTGAGGCCCGCAGGCAACGCCGGCAAGCACCCAATCCCACCAAAGTGGGCGTGATTTCAGAAATCGATCTGAATCCCAGCAGCCGTTTTATCAATCACGGTCCTGCCCACATCATTCTCTTTACCAGCCAGCGTACCACACCCCGCCAGCTTGCCCAATGCCAGGCCCGCGGAGTCGAGGTAGCTGTCTTAGGAGAGTCACGAGTTGATCTCGAGGCAGCTCTGCACTATTTGCATGAGCATGGCTACGGCCGGGTGCTGGTCGAGGGTGGCGGCACTCTCATTGCCGCACTTCTGGCAGAAAAATTGGTGGACGAATTGTACGTGTACGTGGCGCCCAAGCTCTTCGCCGGCGCCACTGCCCCCACCCTCGCTGATGGGCCCGGCTGGCAAGAGCATGAGGCTGTGTCCCTGCGCCTGCTCGCAGCCGAAGTGTTGGAGGATGGTGGAGTGTTGCTGCATTATGGTGTCGGAGAAGATCAACGGGCTGAGCAATTTCGACAGAGCGCAACTTCGTAAAGGTATTTTTCC
>JAADFV010000329.1 GCA_013152695.1 Chloroflexota bacterium
AGTGTCAAAATCAAGGGACAGATAAGGGGCTGCCTCACCAGGGAAGGGGCAAAGCATCAAAGTCGGTGCCCAAGTGACAGGGGGTGGTGTGGGAAAATGGAGTTCGAAAGAGAGCATCCGTTTCGGCATAAAAAGAGGGGCGCCGGGGTTGGCGCCCCTCGCGAGAGGGTGGGTGAGGGAAGTGGGGTAGAGGTCAGGGGGATGCTGCAAAGGTGAGGAATCTGTTGTCCCACCAGGCACTGCTGCCACTGACATCATTGGCGACTCTGCCGTTGAAGTTATGGCGAATAGCAGTATCGCGCACCCACAGATCCAAATCGTAACAGCAGTCGACGAAGGAGGCCCCGAGATCGGTCATTTCGATGTCACGCAGGTAGACCAGGGTGCTGTCGGGGGTGGTCCCGGTATCGTCGGTGTTAGCGACAGGAGCGGTGCCATCGTAATAGTTGTGCCAGCCGTAATAGGCTGATGCAGGTGGGTTACCTCCCCGCACACGCAGCTTGTAGCCCCAGTAGTACTTATCGACAAAGTCGGCGTAGACCTGGAAAGTATGGACGCCGGCACTGGCGCCACCACAGGGCGGAACAGGATGGACCGTACCTTTGGCATCGGTGTAGCGCAGTTCTAAGTTGTTGATCACGGGGGTGGTGTTGTCCAACTGTAAGTGGTGTTCGACCGGCTCACGGTGAAGTACACTGCCCATATCCTCCCACTCCAACCACAGCACATAATGCCCATCAGGATCACCGGGCCCGAAGCCGAGACGGTTGGCTGAATCCCACACAGCCAGGCGCAGACCAGAATTGGCACAGCCGGTGAGTGTTCCGTCTTTGGCACCCAAATAATCACTGGCATTCATCCAGCCGTTGGCATCGGTATCGAGGCTGCCTGTGGGTAGACAGGCGTTGATTGGCCAGCCGTACCATTCGTACAGGCGCCAGTTGGTGCGGATACCGCTTGCCGTACCAACAGCGGGAGCACCGCTGCCGCTAGGGCGATAGGCCACACGGAATTGCTTGACGCCGGTGGCAGGAAGATAACCATCGATGGGTACATATTCACCACAAGGTCGTGCCGGCGGATCTCCGGGCGGAGAGACGGCAAGGTTGTTTTTGTAAAGACCACTGCCAGTACCACCAATCGGCACGATTCCACCATCGAAATTGACCACAGGCCGGTCTCCGCACATCGTTTGGATATTGGGATCGACGGGTGGGTTGGTGGGTTCCACAGGCGCCCAGAAGGCATCCAGGCCGAGGAAGTCAGCCTTTGGCCCGAAGGCTTTGATCAAGGCTTCGTTGGGAATGACGACGCCATTACCGATGCGCAAGACATCGCCATCGTTGAACTTGGGTGTGCCGCGGAATAGGATTTCGGTCGAGAAGTAGATGTCGCTTGCCTTGACGTCATCATAAAGACGTCGCGCCGTGACTGCATCCAAGCCGAAATCGACCCCGCGTTGGGGCAGGCCTGCGGGCACACTATTCGGTAACAGGTTTGCCTGAGGGACAACAACCCCTCCCGACACTGAGAGAAGGTCGCCGTCGAGAATGGGGGCAGCGGCAACGGACCACTGGGTACCCTCTACAGAGAACCAAATATCGATCTGGTAGCGCTGCAGCTCATCCTGCAAACGGCCTTTCAGCCACGCTTCACGGCCCAATTGCACGGCCATGTCCGCAAAAGCCTGAATGTTGTCTGCTTTGCCGACGAAATGTACGGCGTCGAGACCGATGTCGTGCGTGATACCAAAGCGCTGTACCAGGGCCGCATTGGGGATGATGCCGCCATTGGTGAAGAGTAAATCACCAGCTGTGAATTTGCCGTAGGGGTCGTCGAGCTCGGTAGAGAAGGCTACGAGCCGGTCAGTGATGTTGAGGATATCCACGGCGTCGAGGCCCAGGTCCGCGGGAGCAACACCGGCAGGGTTGAATTTAACGAGGAGATCGGCGTTACGGGCACAGACTTGGCCGCTTGGGCTGAGCAGGTCGCCGTCGGAGATGTAAGGGTTGCCGTCGTAGGGCTCCCTCTCCGTCATCATGAAATCTTCTTCGGTCGAGAAGGCGCCATCGCGACAGTTGGTTAGGGGGTAGTTTGTTTGTCCTTGCACCACACCTGAGAGGGCAAGCAGAGTGACGAGCACGATGAGAATCCCACTTATTTTTAAGAGTTTGCTCATTTTTACCTCCGTTGAGGAAGCTGGCGTACTTTACGTCAGCAAGGGTGACATGAATCAAGGTTGCATGCTCAGAATAGAGTCTTTCAACACCATGGGCAGATAACGATCGATTTCCAGGGAACGGAAGTGAATGAAGAGGGCATCGACGCCAAGAAAGTCGGCTCGGGGTTCAAAGGGGCTGACGAGGTCCACATCCTTCATGTAGATACCATTTCCACTTTGCAGGATATCGCCATCGCTAAAGGTAAGTTTGCCCCGATGGAGGATTTCCGTGGAGAAGTAGCCGGTCGTGAAATCAGCCAGGCGGGGGGCTGAAAACGCATCCAGTCCGAAATCGACGCCACGGGTAGGAATGCCGGCAGGCACGGCAGGGGGAAGCAGGTTGGCATTTCGGGCAACAATAACACCATGCGCCGCTGATAGTAGATCACCATCGTAGATGCTCTGGGTGGCAGCTTGCTGCACAGTACCTTCAATCGAAAACCAGATGTCAACCCCGTAACGTTTGAGCAGTGTGGTCAACAAGGAACGATTCTGGAGCCAGGACGCGCGCGATTGTTGACTGGCGATCTGATTAAAAGCGATGATGTTGTCGAATGGTCCCACAAAGTGCACGGCATCGAGCCCACGATCGCCGTTGACCTGGAAAATTGTCAGTAAAGCTTCGTTGGGAATGATCATACCCCAGGTGCTGAGGAGATCACCGGCCGTGAAGCGCTGCTGCGGATCATTCAGCGATGTGGAAAAGACGACAAGTTCCTGCTCGACATCCAGGACATCAACTGCATCCAGCCCGAGATCGACACTGACATCCCATCTCGCCAGGAGATGGTTATTGCGCATGCACACGACGCCGGTGCGGCTCAGCAGGTCTCCATCAGAAATGATGGGATTGCCATCGACGGGAACTGGCCCCTGGCTCAGGAAATCCTCTTCGGTACTAAAAGCGAAATTGGCACATGCTTGTAATTGACCCGATGTTTGTGTGAGGGCAATTTGATTGCTTCCGAACATCAGCAACGGTGCCAGCAGTAAGAGAAGTAACAACCATCGATATGTTCGTTTCATGGTTCCTCCGTGGTGGAGAGCCGAGAGCAATATGCTCGCAGCGCTTGGGAACGAAAACGAGAAGGAGGAGGAGAGTATGGCTGGGCTATATTTTGCCCTAGCTCATACTCGATCAGGCATAGGCATCACCTCCAAGAGGAGAAGGGAGCAGGGAGTAAGAAGCAGGGAGTAAGGAGTAAGGAGGAGGAAGCAAGGAGCAGGGGGTGCTCGCC
>JAADFV010000330.1 GCA_013152695.1 Chloroflexota bacterium
AAGCTGACTTTAGGCTGACCGAAATGGCTTCTTTTACTCTTTTTACAGCAATAATCGTCCTTTTTCGCCAGATCGAGCGACTCGGCCTTTTTCGCCTTTCCCGACTCGCTCGATCATACTCAAAATCAATCTTTGCGGTCAGAGTGCCTCGCCTATGCTCATAACTACACCGCTTCTTTGCTGCCATTGTCAATTTTAAGGTACAAAAACAATCCGTTTATATCATGCCATAAAGTCCCCACTCCGTCAAAGGGCGCTACACCACCCGCGCCCGGCTCGAAGTCTGTGGCAGCCACCATGTTGCGATTCACCAGGCGCAGTACCACTGAATCCACAATGATGTGACGAAACTCCTCCTCCAGGTCCAAGGCCAACGCCGGTCTTCCGTATTTATCGCTATGAAAAAAGCCCACATAATTGTGAAAAGAGAACATTGCAGTCTGTCTATGATTGTTAAGGTGCGAGTGATCGCCGGTATCAGTGTTCGGCTGGTTCTAACAGGCGCGCCTGCCCGAAGCCCATGGCCGTCTGCTTGCCCACACCGGCGTAAAAGGCGAAGGCGGCCAGGGTGTGCAAGAGCCCCATCCAGTAACGGTCCTGGCGGCGGATGGCGTAGCGACATACGCCCACGAAGCCCGGCACCACCCCTTTTTGTTCGCTCTTGCTGAAACGTACGGCCTCCGTATGTAGACGGTAGCTGCTGATCAGCACATGTTCCTCGGCAAAACGGACGATATCCGGATGCAACTGTAGCTGGGCTACCGCGTTCCAGCGCCGCACCAGGCTTTGCACCAGCAGGCCCGGCAGGGGCAACGGCACATAGGCCTTGCGCGATTTGAATACCGTGGGCGAGGCAAAGTGCAAGGAAAAGCGCGGCGGTATCTCCGGCTGCAACGTATGCCGGGCCACCAGGGTCTCGAAAGAGCTCTCACCCACCCAGTTTTGCCAGGCCCGTACATCCGTTTCCTCCGGCCGCCGGATCGCGGCCCCGCGACGGAAAGGCACACCGGCCAGAAACACCCGCTCCGGTAAATTGGGCAGCAGCGCCTCTTGAATGAACGCGCTCAATTCCGGCTCATAGCTGGTGAGACGCAAGGCCACCTGCGCTTCTGGCTGCACATGCCGAGTATCACCCCACCGCCTGTCGCCACCCAGCAAATTCGACACTGTGAAGGGTCTCGGGGCGTTGGCCGTATGCAGGCGTCGGGCCAGATGATGGTCCAACGCCGTCACACGATCCAAAAACCAGGCGTGGGTTTCGCGGCCCAGGTAGGCAGGCAGGGTGGTGGGCTCTTCAGGAATGAGGGGGATGAGGAGGGAAAGAAGGGTCATGAGCAAATTTCGGATTTCGGAATGTGAAATGTAGTCTGCAAGTTGCCAGATGAAGGAATAGACACAATGAACGGCTGCACGCCGCTACGACGGACAGAGAACGCAGATAACGCTGAGGTACGCAGATTTGCGCAGATTCTCATCCTTTCTTCTACGTTCACAGGGTTAAGGGAGAACAGGCATAACATTTTAGGAGGGCGGTACTGGTCGGGGCGGATGCATAGCCAGGGCAATAACATCATGCGTTTGCTTTACTTCACCCGTTATAAGGTCATATTGTGCTGCGACCATCTCGATGTCAATGCCAGCTTCCAAACAGCCTTCAATCACGCCTGCTGTCATCGCTGACGTGCCACCTGTAACATCACAAATAATCTCCGACAAAGGGATCTGCATGGCGGTCGCATAATCAACGGCCTGGCGTAAGGCACTGCAGGCGTGTTCCGGACGATAATGATGCAAAACATGGAGGGGGATTGCCCGTAGATCGGGATATTTGCGTCTGAGCTGATCACTGATCGGCTCTGTTAAATCAGTGACAATAAGCCAGAGGTGTTCCAAAACAGGTAAGTGATGCTCGATAGCAACGGGGGCCGTATCCCCACTCCGGCCCCCCAGCAGGAGGATGAGGGCACGTCGTGGCCGAGGTTTATCACCCATAGGGATAGGATCGGGTTTCAGGATACGTTGCAAGCCATCGAGTACGAGCTTGAATAAGATCCATAGGGCTACCAGAGCCAAAACAGCGATCACCGCAGGAGCTATCGGTCCCCATTGGGCGCTGAAATTTGACAGGGTGTGTTCGACGACGAAAGCTGCTACAACGCCAATCAGGTAGGTTATGCTCGGCGTGTAGCGTAGATGAAGGTATAGTCGTTTGATACGTTTTCGCATGGGAAATCACCTCTTTTGTTCATTTACCTGTCTACTTGTTTACCCGTCTCCCGGCCTTGCCTTCTTGGTTCCAGCTTGTCCGGGGTAGGGTTTTGCCATATAATAGCGATATCAAACCGTGCAGCTCGAAATCGATCACCTGACGTGAAAGGGTTGCTTATGAAGGAAAAACAATCAAAAGAACTCATTGACACTTTGCGCGAAACGAGTACTCGCTATGTCATAGATTCAGGCGGGTAGCCCGTCGCCGTTTTATTGACGTTGGCTGAATACGATCACTATCTTGATCTATTGGAGGATGAAGCAGCTAGCCAGGATGTCGAACTGGCTGCACGTTTGCGTCAGGCTCGACAGGACAGGGGTTCTGAGCGCATGGCCTTTCGGGATTATCTGCGACAGCGTTCGCTGAACGATGGCGAAATACAACATTGAGTTACTCGACCGCAGGGTTCGGCGCCAGTTAGATCATAGCTATCTCCTGGTGCGAGCCTGCTCACGTAACGCTTGCAGGTCGATGATCTCTGCCACCGCGAAGCGTGGGGGCAGGCTGCCCGCTACGGGCCGAATGCGCACGATGGGTGGAAAGTAGCCCATGCGGCCGTGTAGTTCGGCCAGCAACGCTACGGCGCTGAAGTTGAGCGCGGGCGGATTGATGAGGATCGACTCCGTTTGCCACTGGGTGGCGGTCAACCCCGCGGCCTCGACCAGGGCCGAAATCTGCGGGGTCAGGGGCTGCTGCGCATCGATCTGGCTGGAGATGTCGATGAGGCGGTCGATGCTTTGGCCGGTGAGAGTTTCGATCTGTTGTTGCTGAGCAGGGGTGATGGGGTGGGCGAAGTTGATGAGTAGCATAGGTAATGTAAAGAGAGTTGAATGGGAGGAATAATAGTGTTATACTGGCCATTGCTTGGCCAGATAAACCCCATCAGCAGTGAGGAACATGACATCTATGGCACAAGAAATCCTTTTCCTGGTGCACGAATCACCCGAGGGTGGCTACGAGGCCGAAGCCTTGAACCACAGTATCTATACGGAGGCAGACACCCTGGATGATCTGCGAAAGATGGTGAAAGATGCAGTGGCCTGTCATTTCGAAGATGATGAGCGGCCACAGATCATTCGCCTCCATTTCGTGCGAGACGAGGTGTTGGCGGCAGCATGAGATTGCCGCGCGATTGGAGTGGAGAGAGGCATAATAGTCAGCCTTTTCCCTTTTGAGGTTTGA
>JAADFV010000331.1:0-30107 GCA_013152695.1 Chloroflexota bacterium
ATGGTCCAAAGGCGGTGGTAGAGCCCGCCCGCGGCCATGAGTTCATCATGGCTTCCTTGCTCGAGGATACGGCCCCAGTGCAGGACTAAAATTTCGTTCATTTGCTTCATTCCTACCAGGCGGTGAGTGATGACGAGGACGCTGAGCCGGGCCATGAGGGGCTCCAGGTCGTGCCAGAAGGCCCGTTCGGTGACAGCATCCAGGTTGGCGGTAGGCTCGTCCAGAAGGAGAATGGGAGCATTTTTGAGGAGGGCGCGGGCGATGGCCAGACGCTGGCGCTCACCACCGCTGAGCTGCAAACCCATCTCCCCCGCCCAGGTCTCCAGTCCCTGGGGGAGGGCGTGTACGAAATCGGCGAGTTGGGCTTGCGCCAGTGCTTGCCATAGCTCATCTTCGCTGGCTTGCGGCTTAGCCAGAAGTAGGTTCTGGCGTAGGGTGGCGTTGAAAATGTGGGTGGTCTGGGAGACGATGCTGAACTGCGCCCGCACCTCATCACTGGCGCAGGTCCGGATATCACAACCATCCAGGGTGATTTGACCCTCTTCGAAATCCCAGAAACGCATGAGAAGGTTGAGCAGCGTACTTTTGCCGGCTCCGCTGGGTCCAACGATGGCGATGCGTCCGCCTGGCGGTAGGGTGAAGCTAATGTGGTCAAGGGCGGGGGGATCGTTGGGTGCGTAGCGGAAGCTCAGGTTTTTGACGACCAAGGTGGGGTTGTCATCGCTGGCGCAGTGGTGGGGCTGAGTGGGCTCACGGACAGCGGCTGGGGTATCGACCACCTGGAAGATGCGGCGGGCCGCAGTCAAGGTGGCAGAGAGGTGCTGGAAGGCCAGGGGTAAAGGCTGTACAGCCTCGAAGGCGGCCATAACACCCAGGGCGATAACGGCAAGATTGACGCCAGCCAGGTGTCCAGATATCACCTCGGGGATGGCGAAGAATAGGGCTATGACAACGGCCAGGTTCATGATCAAGGTAATGCCGGCGTCGTTGAGGGCGGTCATGGCCCCAAGTTTGTTCTGAACCCGCCCTGTTTCCTGGTTCAAGGCCTCTGTCTCAGCGAGATAGGTGTCTTCGGCGCCGTAGGCCAGCAGATCGGCCATGCCCTGGATGCCGTCGATCAGTTGGGCATTGAGCTGGGAGCGGAGAACGACGGCCTGCCTGCCTGGCCCTTGGGCAAGGCGCTGTATCAGAAAGGGAAAAGCGGTTCCCGCAAGAATGAGAAGCAGTGCCACAGCCAGGGCAGCACGGGGACTGAAGAGGTTGAGTAGTAGCCAGCTAAGAAGGATGATTGCCAGTGCGACCAGGGGTGGGGCGAGGACACGGATGAAGAAATTCTCAAGCTCGTCGACATCTGCCAGGAGTCGGGTGAGGAGGTCGCCACTGCGATAATCTTGCAGGCGGGCGGGGGCCAGGGGTTCGATGTGCTGGTAGAGCCAGACGCGAATGCGAGCCAGCAGCCGGAAGTTGAGATCGTGGGAAACGTAGCGTTCCAGGTAGCGGAACAGCCCACGGCTGATACCGAAGAATCGTACACCGACAATCGCAACTTGTAAGTCGGCGATGGAGGGATGTAGCGCTGCTTTGGCGATGATAAAGGCAGAGGTCATCATCAAGCCGATGCTACTGGCGACGGTAGCAAAACCGAGAAAGGTGGCCAAGAGAATACGCAGCCAGAAGCCGGAAACAAGGCGGAGAAGGCGGCAGAAAGTATTCATAAGGCGTTCCTGTAGCTTTGAATGAGCTGCCGGTATGCGCCATGAGGACGGGCAACAAGCGTGGTGTGATCACCAGTCTCGACGATCTGACCATTTTGCATGACAAGGAGGCGTTGGACGCGGGTGATGGTGTTGAGGCGGTGGGCAATGATAAGGGCGGTGCGGCCCTGCAAGAGGCGCGTGATGGCCTGTTGGATTTGTTCCTCCGTCTCGGGGTCCAGGTTGGCGGTGGGCTCGTCCAGGATGACAAAGGGGGCGTCGCGCAGGAAGGCGCGAGCGAGAGCGATACGCTGGGCCTGGCCGCCGCTAAGGCGGGCACCACGTTCACCTACGATGGTGCCATAACCTTCAGGAAATGTTTGAATGAAGTCATGGGCAAAGGCCTCTTTAGCAGCGAGGACAACCGTGTCCAGGTTTGCACCGGGCTGGCCCAGGCGGATATTATCGGCAATGCTCATGTTGAAGAGATAAGGACGCTGGGGCATCCAGGCGATGTGCTGCCGCCAGGTTTTGGCGTCGATACGCGCGAATGGAATATCATCGAGGAAGATACGCCCCGAGGTGGGTTCGATGAAACGCATGAGCAAGGCGGCAATGGTGCTTTTACCGGCGCCGCTGGCTCCAACCAGGGCAATGTGCTCACCTTTTTCGATTTCGAAGCTAATCTCGTGCAATGCCTGGCGCTGGCCCTCCTCATAGCTGACACTGACAGCTTCGAAGCGGATACGAAAGTCGCCAGCAAGGGTCTGGTTCAGCGAGGGGAGGGTTGCGGCAAGCGCAGAAGAAGGGGGTGGGTTCACCTCGAGGGTGGAGGTAGCATGGGATGGTTGCCTATCCAAAATGCTGAATATGCGCTCTGCTGCGGCAACACCGTCCATGCCAGCATGAAAACGGCTGCCGAGGAGACGCAGGGGCTGGTAGAAGTCGGGGGCAAGGATGAGGATAAAGAAGGCGGAGCGGAAGTCCATGTGGCCGCGCATGACGCGGATACCGATTTCGACGGCAATGACAGCGACACTGATGGTGGCGAGCATTTCCAGAACCAGGGCGGAGAGGAAGGCGACGCGCAAAACACCCATGGTGGTTTTGCGGTAATCATCGCTGATGCGGGCAATGATGCGAAGTTGATCGCGGGCACGGCCAAAAAGTTTGAGGGTCGGTAGGCCCTGGATGATATCGAGAAAGTGGGCAGCGAGGCGGCTGAGTGTGGTCCACTGGCGTTGGGTCAGGCTCTCGGCAGCATTCCCAATGAGGATCATGAAGAGGGGAATGAGGGGGGCGGTCACGAGGAGAACAAAGCCAGAGAGAGGATCGTTAGGGAAAACGGCAATGAGGATGGTGAGAGGCATGATCAGAGCCAAAGCCACCTGGGGCAAGTATTGGCTGAAATAAGCATCCAGAGCTTCGACGCCCGACGTTAGGGTGTTGGCCAGTTCACCACTGCGCTCCTCCATCGTGTAGGCGGGGCCCAGTTCCAGGAGATGGCGGCTGAGCCGGCCTCTCAGCTCGGTCTTGACTCCCACCGCCAGTTTTTTACCCGCGCTTTCACTGCCCCAGGCAAAAATAAAACGAATTAGGGCCAGCACTGCCAGAACAATCAGTAGGGAACGTACTTCATTCAGTGTTTGTTTTTGAAGGAAGACACGGTCGACGATGAGGCTGAGCGTATGGGCCTGGCCGACGATAATGATGCCGACAATGAAGCCCAGGCCGATGGTTAGGGCCAGCCAGAATCGCAACTGCAGGGCCGCGGAGAGGAGGTTGCGGTTGAATTTCATAAAGGAATGATCTCACGCGAGGGTGTGAGGGCGCAAGAGAGGGGTGGGTAGGGATGCACAAAGAGAGGGACAAAGGTATGCGGTGATAAAAACGCCCCCGGCCCAAAAGCCAGAGGCGTTATTCTGGAGATAATCCTGAATGACTTTAGTATTCCATCTCGTGTTCCAGAGTGAGGCGCTCCCGGAATTTCCAGTAGGTCCAGCCTTGATAGATGAGGACGATGGGGGTGAAGATGAGGGCAACAAAAGTCATGATTTTGAGGGTGTAGGGACTGGAAGAGGCGTTGTAGATGGTCAGGCTCCAGTCAGGATTGAGGGTCGAAGGCATGACGTTGGGATAGAGACCGATGAAGGCGGTGAAGGTGGTGGCGACGATGGTCAGAGCGGTCATGACAAAGGCCCAGCCATGACGCTCTTCTCGCAGGAGCCAGCCCGCGGCAAGTAAGGCCAGGGCTGCGATGACGGCAATTGGACCGGGATTAGGACCTAGACCCTTGAAAAGATCGGTAGTCATGTAGCCCATGGCCACAAAGAGTACCAGCAATATCACCGAGACCAGCCACAGCTTCTGGGCGGTGTTGTGGGCTCGCGTTTTGACCGGCTCCCCCACTTTCAGGGCGAGAAAGACGGCACCGTGCAGGATGAAAATTGCCACAGCAGTGAGGCCGCCCAGCAAGGCAAAGGGATTGAGTAGACCGAAAAAGCTGCCGACAAAGTTCATGTTTTCATCGATGGGTACGCCCCGGACGATATTGGTCATCGCTACACCCCACAAGAGTGCTGGCAAAAAACTACCGATAAAGATGGCCCAATCCCACCGGTTACGCCATTTTGGGCTTTCATCTTTGCTGCGATACTCAAATGAGACACCGCGCAGGATGAGAGCAAGAAGCATGAGTAGCAAGGCGAGGTAGAAACCACTGAATAAGGTGGCGTACCATTGGGGAAAAGCGGCAAACATAGCCCCACCCGCGGTCAACATCCATACTTCGTTCCCATCCCAGAAGGGGCCGATAGCATTGATGATAAGGCGACGTTCGTCATCGTTTTTGCCGAGAAAGGGGAGGAGGATGCCGACGCCGTAATCGAAGCCTTCCAGCAAGAAAAAGCCGGCAAACAGTACTGCAATGAGGATGAACCAGATAATATTTAGATCCATGATGAATTCTCCTGTTATCACTAAGCGCCAACGAGGCTGGGCGCGGGCGTGTCAGACGATTCGGCTTGAGACTCGTCGTCGGGGTCTTTTCTGGCGTATTTCAGGAGCAGATAGACATCTGCCACGATGAGGACAGCGTAAAGAAGGGTGTACGTGACCAGAGAAAGAAGTACCCAACTGGCGGGAACGGTGTTGGAAACACCCTCCTCCGTGCGCATCAAACCAAAGACGACCCAGGGTTGGCGGGCAAGTTCTGTAAAAAGCCAACCGGTGGCATTGGCGAAATAAGGTAGGAACAGGGCCCAGACTGTAGCCAGGAGGAAGGTGGTGTGTTGGCGAAAGTCTTGTTTTTTGAACATAAGCCACAATCCATGCAGGACCAACAGCAACATAAGCGTGCCTGCCCCCACCATGATACGGAAATTCCAGTAAGCAAGCATGGAGTTGGGGATATAGTTCCCCGGTCCGTACTTCTGTTCATATTCAGCTTGAAGTTGGTTCATCCCCTTCACTTCACAGCTGAAATTATTGCATGAAAGAAAGCTCAGGAGTCTCGGAATTTTAATGGCAAAGATATCTTCTCGGTTCTTCATATCGCCGATGGTGAAAAGAGAGAGTGCTGCCGGTTGCTCACTGTTCCACAGGGCCTCAGCTGCCGCCATTTTCATGGGCTGAGCCTCCACCATGTGCTGCCCCTGGGTATGGCCTGTGGTGGCAACCAGTAAAGTACCAATAAAACCGTAGATGATGGCCATTTTCAGAGCTTGGGAGAACAATTCCGCATCTTTTTTTCGCCGCAACAGGTGCCAGGCAGCCACACCTGCGACAAAAAAGCCGGTTGTGGCCATGCCAGAGAAGAAAACGTGTGGGAATTGGTAGAAAATATGGGGATTGGTAGCAACAGCAAGGAAATCGGTCATGACTGCCCTTCCCCCTTCCAACTTGTACCCTACCGGCTCCTGCATCCATGAATTGGCAACGAGTATCCAAATGGCGGAAAGGTTACTGCCCAGGGCCACGAGCCAGATGGTTGCAAGGTGCATCTTCTTCGAGAGTTTTTCCCAGCCAAATATCCAGATACCCAGGAAGGTAGACTCCATAAAGAAGGCCAGCAGCGCTTCGATAGCCAGCGGTACGCCAAAGATATCGCCTACAAAACGGGAGTACTGCGACCAGTTCATCCCAAACTGAAATTCCTGAACAATACCTGTAGCCACACCGATGGCAAAGTTAATCAGGAACAGCGTCCCGAAGTACTTTGTCATACGCTTATATTTTTCATCCCCTGTACGGACATAGATAGTTTCCATGATCGCCAAGAGGATGGAAAATCCCAGCGTGAGCGGCACAAAAAACCAGTGGTACACGGTAACAATCGAAAATTGCAATCGTGCGAGGAATAATGCATCCATAAAGTACTCTCCTTGTGAATTAGGAAGAAAAGAAACGATATGTCGTGAACCGCCAAATTTGTAACGAGAATTATACATCCGTCCACTTTTCTTTACAACGCGTTGATGCAAATATTGTGTAAGTGGCGTTTCATTTTGTTTCTTGCACGAATATCTTGGCTTTCTTCCCATTGCCCACCATTGTCAAAGATTGTATCAAATTAGTCAGCACAGAAAAAGTGCGTCGCATCTGCCGAGGTGCGACGCACTTTAATCAGCGAAATTTTCATGTACCAGCAACTAAATTGATACTGTGTCCCATTGTCACATAGCATTGAGAAGCCACTCGTTTATGTGTTAGAATAACCAATACAGGTCGAGCACTCAATCAAGTGTAGTTTGCTTGCTGTCATTCAGAGGAAGAAGAACACTGCAGCTCCGCTTACAAAGCTGGCTGAGGACTTGTGACCGGCAAGTAACTGATCACGATATTCTTATCGGAGGACTTGGCCCAAACACCTATGACACAAGCCATCGAACTCGTGGTTCACATTACTCATGAAGCTGGCGTCAAAGTTGGCGGTATTGGCGCGGTACTCAACGGTTTATTAGGGGCTCAGGCTTATCGGCAAGCCGTACAACGCAGTATCGTCATCGGGCTCCTTCCGGCCGAAAACGCCGATGAGATGGAGCGCCTGTTTGCCCCAAGCAACAACCTCAAGTTACGTTATGCCCAGCCTCTCGAAATCGACACCTTGCCGGCATCTTTGAGCGCACAATTCCGCGATATCGAAGCGTATTATGGTGTCAAAATTTATTATGGCCGACGTCCCTTTGCCGGGATCGAGCATGAAGTGTTGTTGATCGATGTGTCTCACATGCATACGGCCACGGTCAATGCCTTCAAATATCATTTGTGGGATCGTTACGGCCTTGATTGTGGTCGTTACGAATTTGACCCTGAGTTTACCCGCTTTGTCGATTTTGCGGAGCCAGCTTATGCAGCTTTATATCACCTGACTTCTGAGATTGCAGGGTCGCGTCTCCTTCTTGCCCATGAATGGATGGGTGTACCCTTTGTGTTGGCGGCGCTCATGAAAGACCCACATCTCTGGCGCACTGCATTTTATGCCCACGAGGTAGCCACAGCCCGCCTCTTGGTGGAAGAACACCCCGGCCATGATACACGTTTTTACAATGCCATGCAGGTGGCAAAGCGCCAGAATCTGAGCCTGGAAGATGTGTTTGGCAGCCAGGATCATTATTACAAGCATGCCCTGGTGCAGCGGGCAGCAATTTGTGACGCGGTGCTGGCTGTGGGCGACTGGGTGGTGGAAGAATTGCGCTTTTTGGGAGGAAGGTACGCCTCTCGAGCGATAGATCTGGTCTATAACGGCGCACCAGCAGCCGTGATAGAGCTGGAGGATAAAAAGCGCAGTAAGGCGCTCTTACAAGACTATGCTCATGCCCTGTTGGGGTATCAGCCCGACTTTGTTTTTAGCCACGTAACCCGTTTTGTCACCAGTAAAGCGCTATGGCGAGATATACGCGTTTTGCAGCATCTTGATCCGATTCTAGCCGCGGCCGATAAAAGGGCAGTCTTGTTCATCCTTTCAAGCTTCGAGCCGGCCGGCCGGTCTTCGAAAAAGGTGCAGCAATGGGAAGCAGAATACGGTTGGCCTGTTCATCATCGTACTGACAATGGTGATTTGTTAGGACTTGAGCGTGATTTTTTCTTTGATGTCCTGGAGCCTTTCAATCAGAACAGCCGAGCCGTAAAGGCTGTTTTGGTCAATCAGTTTGGATGGAGTCGCGAACGCTGTGGGCAACGTATGCCAGCCGAGATGAATTTTATGGATCTGCGTCATGGTACTGATCTCGAATTTGGTCAGAGCATTTACGAACCATTCGGCATCGCCCAGGTTGAGCCCCTGAGCTTTGGGGCGCTGTGCGTGGTTTCGAATGTGTGCGGTTGCGTGGGCTTTGTCGAGCGCGCCAGCGCAGACTTGCCTACATTCCCCAATCTCATCGTAGCCGACTACATTACCCCACCCCCTGACTGGGTCTTTCACTCTCCAGCCGATGCTCTTCGTCTCGACCAGTTTGGCCGAGATTTGATCGAGATCCGGAACAGCCAGATTGTGGCAGAGACCATTGCCCGTCGCCTTCCCCTGACCGATGATCAGGTGAAGGCACTATTGGCGCGCGGACAAACGGTCGGACAACGCATGAGCTGGGAAGTCGTCGTGCAGGACTATCTGTTGCCAGCACTTTCTCGAGCTCTACAGGCACGTTAATCTCCGAGTCTAACGATGTCTCGTTGGCAAGGGCTGTTGATTTTCAGCGGTGGCATCATGGGTGCTGCCTTACTCCTGGCTGTGGCTGCTTACCTCGACGTAAGCTATCGTTATCGCCAGGACATTGTTGCTCCTGATGAGATTGAAGAACCAGCGGTCGCATTGGTTTTAGGAGCAGGCATCTATCCCAGCGGCCAACTCAGCATTGTGCTCAAAGATCGGATGCTTACGGCCATCGAACTTTATGAGCAGGGAAAAAGTACACACTTGTTACTCAGCGGAGACAATCGTTTCATCGACTATAATGAACCGGCGCGTATGGCGGAGTTTGCCCGCAGCCGGGGCGTACCCGAAGAGGCTATCGTTTACGATTATGCCGGACGCCGTACCTATGATTCCTGTTACCGCGCCCGCCACATCTTTGGCCAGAAGCGGGTGATCGTTGTCACACAGGCCTTTCATTTGCCGCGAGCCCTCTATCTTTGCCAATCTGTAGGGATAGAGGCGGTGGGTGTGGTCGCTGATCGACGCCCCTACACCTATGCAGCCTGGTTTGGTTTTCGCGAGGCTCTGGCCCGGATGCGTGCCTGGTTCGATGTCCATATTCTTCATCCAGCCGTTGTCGGCGGTGAGCCCATTGATATTCCCTCTGGGCGATGATGCGGTAATACTCGCTCTCTCAACTCTCGTATAGAGCATGACTATTTCTCTAAAACAACTGAATTACGATCTTAAGGACACCCTCTCAACGAATCGGATGCTAGGGCTCTGGAAGATGGTAACGGGCTTTCGTCTCCTTTATGTGGCGGCGACCTTGAGCCTGGGTATTGCCGCCATATCGAAAACCGCCACCTATTTACTCTTGCGGTACTTTGTCGACATGTATTGGGCACCAATGCGACTTTATCGCGCTTGGTTGTGGTGGGTTTGGGTTTTATCGGCCTTGCTTTGTTTGAAGGTGGATTTACCTTTATCAGTGGCTGGCTTGCCGCTAAAACTGCCGAAGGTGTGGCCTTGCGCATGCGCAACTATCTGTACGACCACATCCAGCGCCTCTCTTTTTCCTTTCATGACAAGATGCAAACAGGCGAGCTGATCCAACGCTCGACTTCGGATGTAGAAGCAGTACGGCGGTTCTTTGCCGACCAAGCCATTGGCCTCGGCCGCATCATCCTTCTCTTTCTCGTCAATTTCATAGCGATTGCCAACCTCAATTGGTCTCTGGCCTGGCGTTCGGTCTTGGTTGTTCCCATCCTGGTGATCGTCTCTACCTTCTTTTTTGGTAAGGTGTCCAAGCGATACGAGGCCTACCAGCAACAGGATGCCAAGCTTTCGACCACCTTGCAAGAAAACCTCTCCGGTGTGCGCGTGGTTAAAGCTTTTGCCCGTCAGGATTTCGAACGAAACAAATTCGAGATCGATAACCTGGAGAAATTTCAGCGGGGAAAGCGTTTGCTTCTTATGCACTCCCTTTATTGGCCAAGCTCCGATATCCTTGCCGGTGCCCAGATGCTGGGCGGGTTTCTCCTGGGTGCGCTTATGGCGATTCGGGGCGAAATAAGCGTGGGTACCTATGTAGCCTATGCAGGAATGGTGGTCTGGATCATCTGGCCGATGCGTAATTTGGGGCGTCTGATTGTGCAAATGTCGACGGGGCTGGTCTCATATGGTCGCGTCGCCGAAATTGTGCAGGAAGAAAGAGAACCACTCTCCACCGGCGATTATCATCCCCAGCACCCGGCTCGGGGGGAGATTGTTTTCGACCAGGTGGGTTTTGCCTATGAGGACGGGCCAGTCGTCCTCGAAGAGATCAGTTTTCGCTGCGAGCCGGGCCAACATGTGGCCCTACTGGGCTCCACCGGCTCCGGCAAGACTTCCTTGGTCAACCTCCTTCCCCGTTTTTATGATTACACCAGCGGGAGCATCACGCTCGACGGTGTAGAACTCAAACGCTATCCCCGCAAATATCTGCGCAGCCAGATCGGAATTGTAGAGCAAGAACCATTCCTGTTTTCGCGCACTATCCGTGAAAACATCGCCTATGGTGTAGGGCGCCGGGTTTCAGATGAAGAGGTCTTTGCCGCCGCCCGTGCCGCTGCCATCCACGATGTCATCCTCAGCTTTCCGGAGGGATATAGCACACTGGTGGGAGAACGAGGAGTCACCCTTTCGGGGGGACAGAAACAGCGCATCGCCATTGCCCGCGCTCTTTTGCGCGACCCGCGCATCCTTATCCTCGATGATGCTACTTCTGCCGTTGATCCGGAAACCGAAGGTGATATTCGCGCCGCCCTGGAACGGCTAATGCGTGATCGTACGACCTTTATCATTGCTCATCGTATTCAAAGTGTGATGAATGCAGACTTGATTCTGGTCATGGATCGGGGACGCATTATCCAAAGTGGTAACCACACCGCCCTCATGGCCGAGTCCGGCCCCTATCGCCGAATTTATGAGATGCAAGCTCAAATCGAAGTCGAGCTTGAGCAGGAACTGGCAACCGCGACTCACTAAAGTCGAACATTATGACTGAAAATATCGAATTCAACGAAGAAGAATTTACGACACAATTCAATGGACGGACGTTTTTACGTATTTTGGCGCAGACCAGGCCTCATTGGAAGATGGTCGGCACCTTTTTGATTGCTATTGCCCTTGTTTCTGCCCTCGATTCCTATTTTACTTTTCTTAGTAAGCGCATGATCGATGAGGGTATTGTCCCCCGAAATTCGGCTGCCTTGCTGCGGATTGGTATTCAGTATGGTGCTTTGATCGTGGTGCAGGCCGTGGCCGTACTGAGTTTTATCTATGCTGCCGGCGTCCTGGGTGAACGAGTGCAGTACGATCTGCGCAAGAAGATGTTCAATCACTTGCAAGACCTCTCTTTCTCCTATTACGATCGTACACCCGTGGGCTGGATAATATCGCGGCTGACCTCGGATGTTGAGCGTTTGGGTTGGTTGGTCAGCTGGGGGCTTCTCGATGTCGTCTGGGGATTGACCAATATTCTTTCCGCCATCTATTTTATGACGATTATCAATGCGCGCTTAGCAGCGATTGTTTTGGCAATCCTTCCTATTTTGCTGATCGTAGCGGCTCAGTTCAAGAAGCATATCCTTGTGCAATTTCGTCTTGTACGCAAATTGAATTCGAAAATCACAGGTTCGTATAATGAAAGTATCACCGGTGTACGCGTGGTCAAGGCGATGGGACGCGAACAAGAAAATCTGGGCGAATTTAGCGAGCTTTCCGATAAGCGTTATCAGGCAGGCTACCGCGCCGCCCTGCTCTCTGCCCTCTTCCTGCCCGCAGTACAGATCATCAGTGCTTTTGCCATCGGCAGTATTGTCGTTGTAGGGGGTCTGCAGGCAAAATATGGTGGAATCACCGTCGGTGGGATTCAGGCTTTTGTTTCTTATGTGACCTTTATGATGTGGCCCATTCAGGACCTGGCCCGCGTTTATGCCGAAACACAGCATGCCATTGCTTCTGCCGAGCGGGTCTTTTCCCTGATCGACGCCGTACCAGACGTGTATGATCAACCCGATGCACAAGAGGTTGACTCGATGCAAGGCGATATCGAGTTCGATCATGTTGATTTTTATTACGAGGAGAATAAGCCGGTTTTACAAGACTTCTCGTTGCTGGTCAAACAAGGGGAGACAATAGCATTAGTAGGCCCTACTGGGGGCGGCAAATCTACCATCATCAATTTACTCTGTCGTTTTTATGAACCCCAACGCGGGACGATCCGCATCGATGGTCGCCCTTATACCGAGATTTCTTTACACAGCATCCATTCACGCCTAGGCATCGTCCTGCAAACACCGCATCTATTTTCTGGTACGATTCGCGATAATATTCGTTATGGGCGTCTTGAGGCTTCTGATGCCGATATCGAGAAGGCGGCACAACTGGCAGGTGCCCATGAGTTTATCACAGAGCTACCCCGCGGCTACGATGAGGAGGTGGGTGAAGGAGGAGTGCTGCTCTCTGTGGGACAGAAGCAATTGGTTAGTCTGGCGCGAGCCGTCCTTGCTGACCCCGACATCTTTATCATGGACGAGGCCACCAGTTCTGTCGACACCCTCACCGAAGCCCTTATCCAACAAGGAATGGAGCGCATGATGCAGGGACGAACCAGTTTCGTCGTTGCTCATCGTCTCTCGACCATTAAACGCGCCGATCGCATCGTCGTGATTGATGGGGGGCGCATCAAAGAGATGGGGACTCATACCGACTTGATTCGCCGGCAAGGGCATTACTACCAGCTTTACACGCGCCAATTCCGCCAGGAAAAGGAAAAAGCCATGGCGTATTTCGGTGAAATCACCTCTTCGTAGGCTGGCATGAAAAGATATTGTTCCCTAGCGCTTTTATCCTGCTGCGGTGGGGGTGACAGAGGGTTGGGGTTCAGGGGTCGCTTGGGGTTCGGGTGGCGGTTGGTCGGCCTTGAAGTACTCCAGGCGACGGTGCTCACAGTCATCGGTGGGTAAAGCACCGGTATCAGCGCAGATCTCCAGCTGCACGACGCCGGGAGGGGGCACAAAGTTCTCTACGGGCCAGGGTTCGTGCGCGGTCAGCATGAAGGCCTTCCAGATGGGGGCAGCACTGGAGACACCGCTCAGTCCTTCAGCCATACTACTGTTGTCGGTGTTGCCCACCCATACGCCTGTCACCAATTGCGGCGTGTAGCCAATGGTCCAGCCGTCACGCCAATCATCGGTGGTGCCGGTTTTGGCCGCGACGGGGCGATCGGGGAGCTCCAGGCGCTTACGCAGGCGGCCGAAAGCAGGTTTACGGGCTTCGGTGTCGCTGAGGATGGAGGTGATGAGGAAGGCATGTTCAGGGGTGATCACCTGCTGACGTACGGGTTGGCGGTTGTCTTCCAACAGGTCACCGGCTTCTGTCTCGACCGTGAGGATGAAATGTGGCTGGATGCGCTGGCCGCCATTGGCAAAGGGCACAAAAGCACTGGTCATTTCCAGGGGACTGGCCTCGCCGCCGCCCAGGGTGAGGGCGAGACCGTAGTCTGGCCGGGTAAATGTGCTGATACCCAGGCGCCCGGCAAGCTCAACCAGCGCTGGTACGCCCACATGTTGCAGAGCTTTCACGGCGGGGATGTTGTAACTGTTGGCCAGGGCAGAACGTACGCTAACCGGGCCGTGGAATTTGCCGTCGTAGTTCTTGGGAACGTAGGGGGGACGCCCCGGCGCATCGGGGAATTCCGTACGTTCGTCTAGAATGATGGTGGCCGGGGTCCAGTAGTCCTGGGGGAGTTCGAAGGTAGCGAGGTAGGTCAAGGGTTTGATCACACTACCAGTCTGGCGTGGGACCAGGGCCATATTCACCTGGCCGTCATGCTCGGTATCATTGAAATCGGGAGAACCCACCATCGCCAAGACCTCTCCTGTGGCGGGGTCCAAGGCCACCAGGGCGGCGTTATGGGCATTCTGTGGAGCTAGTTTGGCGATACCCTCACGCACGGCGGTTTCTGCCGCCTGTTGCAGCCGCGGGTCCAGAGTTGTGCGTACACGCAGGCCGCTACGAGAAACGATTTCGGCTCCGTAACTGGCCTCAAGCTGCTGCCGAACTTGCAGGATGAAGTGGGGATAGGGGAAGGTTGCGGTGCGATGATGGAGGATTTCATCCGGGGATTTGTCGGCAAATTCCAGCCAGGCGGCTGTGGCTTCGCTGGGCGAAATAAATCCATATTGCACCATCAGTCGCAACACATCGGCTTGTCGTTCACGGGCTGCGTCCCAATGAGTGTAAGGGTCATAGTAGCCCGGTGCCTGGGGGATGCCGGCCAAGAGGGAGGCTTCGGCCAAATCGAGTTCGCTGGCATGTTTGCCAAAATAGGTTTCGGCCGCGGCCTCGATGCCAAATGCGAGATTGCCGTAAGTGATATGATTGAGATAGATCTCGAGAATAGTGTCCTTGTCGTAACGCCGGCTGACCTCAAGAGCCAGCACAGCCTCTTTGAGTTTGCGCGTGTATGTCTTTTCTGTGCTGAGGAAGGTGAGTTTGACCAATTGCTGGACAATACTGCTACCGCCGGGGCTTCGTTCGTCCCGGCGCAGGATGTAGTAAACAGCCCGCGCGACGCCTACCGGATCCACGCCAGGATGTCGGTAGAAGTTCGGATCCTCGGTGGCTAGAGTGGCGTTGATGAGGTGAGGACTGATGTTGCCCAAAGAAACAAGGACCCGCCTGCCGCCATCGCTGGGGAAGATTTCGTAAATAAGCTGACCATTGCGATCATAAATCTCTGTGCTTTTGAAGGTGTTCGCGCGGTCTTGTAGCTCCTGTGGAGAGGGCAGGGAAGCGGCGATACGGGAGTAACTATAGAGCAAGGCCCCAGCCCCCAACGACATCAGACCGATCAAGATCAGGATGCTGATCAAGAGGAGGTTGAGAAGAGCTTGTGTTGATGAAAGACGTGTTTTCATAGAGAAGCAAAGGGGCCGTCATGTCGCAAGGCATGCTGCCAGAGTTCTTGTAACTCTTGCTGGATGGCGGCATCAGCCTGCGGGTCACGGCGGGGAAGATCGAGTGCAGTGTATTCGTCTTCGTCGAGTAGCAAGGGCGGCCCTTGGGGCGGAACCCACATATCTAGCGCTAGATCACGCCAGATTAGGCTCTGCCGTTGGGCGTCGTATTCTACGGGATATGTGAAGTTGACGTAGGTGCCTTTGAATGTGCAGGGTGCTTGGTACACTTGCCGGATGGCTTGGAGGATGTCGGATGGGGTAGGTGTAGGACGATGCTCTCCGCAAATCTGTTCCTTCACTCTGCAGAGATCGTCGCTGAGATCGATTCCCTCCCCACTGTAAATGGTGAAAATATTGTGATAGTGCTGTCGCTCATAGCGTTCGATAAAGATGTCACCAGGCTGAAAGGTGACAAAAGACAGGGGCAAAATGTCGTGCTGCCAGCGTGCCAGGGCAAGAATAGGATCGTCGTCAGCCAGCAAGCAGGCAGGGTAACTGACAAGAATATGCCCTTGGGGATCGGCTTTGTGAATCGTGAGCATCACTTGAGTAAGGGGATAGCGGAGGCAAAAGAAAGGTGTGCCTGCCTGAATTCTAACGCAATATCAGCAGAAAGTACTAAGCAAGGTCGAGAGCACGAGGATGGGAGGAGTTAGATAACAACATGCTACTTGCCCTGTCACTCTTACTCCCTGCCATTTCCTCAACGCCTACTTCGAAAATAGGATACAGATTGGTATCAATGTAGACCCGCAACGCAGTAACCCAGTAAACCTGTAACCCAGAAAACCAGGCCGGTTGTGGGTGAAGCAGCCCTATCCAGGTTTTCCGGTTTACGGGTTTTCCGGGTTACAGAGGGTCTGTGCGCCGCGCGAACTGCTCCCGCGCAGATTCGCAATCGGCCGTCCAGCGCAACCCATTTTCATCCGTTTTGGCGTGCGCTTTGCGCACAGTTCATCTGCGCCCCCTTTATCCACCTATTGATTTTTTCCCTGGCAAAGACCTGCCCGACACCTTCACACTCAGGTAGATTGTTGATCCTGAGTATTTTGTAGATAACTGCTTGGTCTCTGCTCTTCCAGAGGAGGGCGGCAGTAAGTGTTGATACCTATCTGCAGAGGAGGCCCGATTGATTCACCCCGCAACATCTCCATAAAATGCATTTGTGCAGCCGTGGCGGGGTGCATCGTATTACACGCCATCCAGATAGTGTAATACATTTGCATACCCTGAATAGGGATGACTTTGATCCCGCCCAGTTGCAGAGAACGTAACGCCGCTGTTTTCGGCACAAAGCCGACACCAATCCCCTCTTCCACAGCCATGATGATGGCCTCCGAATTCCCCAGTGTCATCACCGTGCGTAGCTCATTGACGGCAATGTCGGCCTCGGCCAAGGCTTCTTCCATGGCATGATAGGTGCCTGATTTTTCTTCCCGGAGGATCACGCGCTCGAGTAGAAGTTCGGAAGGGGTGATCATTTCGCGTTTGGCCCAGGGGTGGTCGCGAGGAGCAATCAAAACTACTTCATCATTGAAGAAACGATGATAGGTAATCTCAGCATCTTCGGTACGGGCCGTACTAAAGGCGAAATGAACTTTGCGCTGGCGGAGCTGCTCGAGCATGCGTAGGCGTGAGCCAATGCGGATGGTAGCTCTTACTCCCGGGTATTTTTCACAAAAACGCGCCAACAAGCCTGGCAGTACATATTTTCCCGAAGTGGTCGAACAGCCAATGATCAGATGGCCTACCACTTCTCCTTGCAAAGAGCGCATTAGCTCTTCTAAGCGCTTGGCACGAAGGAGCAGATCTTCTGCCAGAGGCTGCATGTAAGCGCCTTCTTCACTGAGAGTCACGCGGCGCCCTTGTCGCTCGAATAGCTTGACTTGTAATTGCCGCTCAAGTGATTGGATGCGTTGGGTGATGGCCGGTTGGCTGAGATGTAAAGCCTGGGCCGTAGCCGAGAAGTTCTGCAGACGCGCTGCTGTGACAAATATTTCGAGATCGTGCCAGTCGATCATAATGAAGAATTCCTTAAGCAAAGATGAGAGCTCTCTTATTATTGCTACTTAGTATATTTAATAATAACTTAGAATAAATGACAATGACCTAGATCATACTAATAGTATAAACATCTCTTATATACTGGATTAGTGATGTTTCTCGCGATACTGTGAAGGATGTTGTAAATCAGAGGCCCGATCCTGATTACCCTTCCCGTTATCCCAAAGTTATCTCTCTATTCTCTACTAAGGAGGAGACTAAACTCATGAACTTCAAACGATTTTTGACACTCCTTGCTATTGTTTTATTGGCAGTAGCTCTTGTGGGCTGTGGCGGAAAGGAAGAACCCACTCCCACGCCCACTCCGGTGCCAGCTACTGCCACCCCCATACCTCCCACCCCTACCCCTGTCCCACCTACACCGACACCGGTGCCTCCCACACCAACACCAGTCCCACCGACACCGACTCCTGTTCCGCCGACCCCCACCCCAGAGCCGGAAGAAACCGCATTCGATATCGTGCAAGCGGCGGCCGAGGCTTACTTTGCCGGTGGCACCAAGAATATCACGGCAGAGGCCTTGTTCGAGAACCTCAATGACGGTGATGCAGACAACGATCCTTTGATTATTTCGGTGCGCAAACCCGAACATTATGCCTTGGGGCACATCCCCGGCGCCGTCAATATCAGTCCGAAGGATATCTTCAATCCTGATACATTGGCAAAGTTACCGACCGATCGTCAAATCGTCGTCTATTGCTACACCGGTCAGACTGCCAGCCACGTAGTGTCATTGCTGAACATGGCCGGATACGATGCCTACAACCTCTTGTTTGGTATGAGCAGTTGGACCAAGGACCCCGCCATTTATCACCATCGTTTCGAAGCTGATAGCTCACCCATGGGATATCCCACGGTAACCGAACCTTCTGTGCTGGAGGGAAAGAACGAGCTGCCAACACCCTTGGGTGCCACAGTTGCCGAAGCTGGTGACGCCTATTTTGACAACGGTGGGCCTAAGTACATCAAAGCAAGTGCCTTGTTCGAGAATCTGAATGATGGCGATGAGGACAATGATCCTATCATCATCTCCGTCCGTGCAGAAGAAGACTATAACAAAGGGCACATACCTGGCTCCGTCTGGTTTAGTGCCAAAGAACTGTTCCAAATCCCAAATTTGGAAAAACTGTCACCAGATAAAGCCATCGTCGTCGTCTGTTATACCGGTCAGACCGCAAGTCAGGTCACTTCTGCTCTCAATGCACTGGGGTACGATGCCAGTACGCTTCTTTTTGGTATGAGCGGTTGGTCCGATGATCCCGCTGTTTTCGTCAAACGATTTAATCCCGAAGTACACGCTCATGATTATCGTGTTGAAGGAAATGCCAGTGCCAAGAATGTGGTCGAAGGGGTGATAGAAGCCATGGGTGATGGCCCTGATTTTATCAATGCCGAGGCCCTGTTCGAAAACTTGAATGACGGCGATGAGGACAACGATCCCTTCATCATCTCGGTACGCGCCCCTGCCGATTACGCCGCAGGGCATATTCCTGGCGCCGTCAATATCAGCGTCAAAGACCTCTTCAATCCCGAAGTGATCAGTACGCTCCCTACCGACAGAGAGATTGTCGTGGTCTGCTACACGGGTCAAACAGCTTCACAGGCCTCAGCCGCCCTCGAGGCAGCCGGCTTTGACGCAAAGGCTCTTCTTTTTGGCATGAGCAGTTGGACAACGGACCCGGCCGTGTTTGTAAAGCGCTTTGATCCCGACAAAGCTGCCCATGATTATCCCGTAAGCACAGAAGTGGGTGAGTGGGGTGAGGCCACTTACACGCGACCAGAACCCCCGGCGAGCAATCCTGCCGCTGCCGCGGATAGTTGGCTCGATGATGGCCCTGATTTCATCACTGCCGAGGCTCTCTTCGAGAACCTGAACGATGGCGATGAAGACAACGATCCCATCATTATCTCCGTACGGGCCCAGGATGATTACAAAAAAGGCCATATTCCCGGTGCTCTCTGGGCCAGCCCCGTCGGACTCTTCACCCCCGACATGTTGGGTAAACTGGATCCGGAACGGGAGATTGTCGTGGTTTGCTATACCGGACAGGCTGCCAGCCAGGTGACGGCCGGACTCAACGATCTTGGCTATCATGCCAAAGCTTTGCTCCACGGCATGAGTAGCTGGACCAAAGATCCCGACGTATTCGTCAAACGCTTCAATCCCGAGGTACATGCCCATGACTACATGACCGAAGCTGGCATGTAAGCTATATACCACCCGCCGCGTAAAGAACAGAATTACGCGGCGGGTGTGAATTACCGGCTGATCCGGCATAAACATGGCCCTTTTTCCTCCGAATTCCTTGCCTGTGGGCAAGAAGGCGCCTGGTCTCTAAAGAAAGCAAAACAACGGAATAACAAAAAGCGCTTGCTTTGCAAAGGCGGCGATGCTGGCCCGAGTGTTCAAAGCCAAGATCATAAGTCGTTGTTATCGAAGTCAATAACTAGGTCGAATAAACAGCAATGATTTAGATCATATCGAAAAGAGTGTATTGTGGCTAGAATATTAGTGGGTTTATCAGCCTAGCTGCCTGCATAAAGCTAAGAACATTTTGTTATGCGCCGCCAAAGAGTGAACTCTGTGCGTGTGCAAGATGTCGCGTGAACTGCTCTTGAGTTTGTGGGGGGAGCCAAGACTGTCATGTTTACCTGGCGTCGTGTGACAGGTAAGTTCGCACGAAAGTGACGCAGACAGGAAGCCAAAGTCTTGTGCAGAGCTGCTTGTTTTTCCGTTTGTTTCTTCAGCGCTTTTGGAAGAGGAAAAAGTCAAATGAATACCCCAAAGCTTTTCTTACTGGTTCTTGTCGCGATATTGGCGGCTGCTGTGGTCAGTTGTGGTGGGGCCTCGCAGCCAACCGATACGCCCGTTCCCGCCACGAACACGCCTCTGCCTCCCGCGACAAGCACGCCTGTTCCTCCCCCACCAACAGCAACTCCCCTGCCTCCAACGAACACCCCTGTGCCACCAACACCAACACCCCTTCCTCCCCCACCGACGCCTACGCCTGCAGCGATAGCCCTCTCTATGATTTCTCCGCCAAATTGTGAGGACTGTCATACTGACATCCATGCTCAGTGGAGCAACGGTCCTCATGCCAATACCCAGGCAGCTGTCGCCACTGAGCTGGCCGAAGAGCGTGCGGGCGAAAGTCCCGAGGAAGTGCTCCACGGCGAGGATGCCGAAAACTGTATTGCCTGTCATGGCCCCACTGCCATTCTGGCTGCCGGTGGGATGACTGAAACACAGGCCATGGAACATTTTTTCAGCACTGCGAATGGTAGCTTTAGCAAGGATACCGCTGCCATGAACAGCGATGACTGGCCTAGCATCGCCTGTATTGCCTGCCACCACGTGCCCGGCGGCCATCCTGCCACCCTTCCCACCCTGTTTGATTCTTCCCTGGGCGATTATGTCTCTTTAGATCGCGCCAGCGAACTTTGCGGACAATGTCATGGCACCCTACGCTTCCCAGATACCGATCATCGCACCTATGATGCCTGGAAAATCAGCAGACATAGTGAGACCCAGGCAGATGTAGCCAGCGAACTCGCCGAAGAACGTGCTGGACAATCTCCTGCCGAGGTGATCAGCGGTGAGGACCCCGAGGATTGCATCGCTTGTCATGCCCCTACAGCCGTACTGACCAAAGCCGGCTTGAGCGAAACGCAGGCGTTGGCATACTTCTTTACCACGAAAGAAGGAAAATTTACCGCAGATACGGCGCCCATTCATAACGCCGAATGGCCGGACATCTCTTGTGCTGCCTGTCATGATCCGCATGACCCCAGCGGGCAAGCTGCCTATTTTGATCCTGTCACCAAACAGTATGAGCCCATGCATAATACCGATGAACTCTGCGGGCAGTGCCATGGCAACTTGCGCTTTCCTGACACCGACCATCTTAGCTATAACATCCTCACGGGCACAGGTGGTATCGGTGTACCAGACCTGCAGACGGAGCCGGACGTGATCTGTACCGACTGCCATATGTTCGTCAGCGACGAAGATGGCAGCAATTCAGCGATGTTCCATGGCCACACCTGGGCGATCACGGTGGAAGAAGAGGGTGGTGAGAGCACGAGTTCCTGTACACACTGCCACCCTGACGAAGACCCCGTAAAGCTCCTCGCCATGATTCCTGAATGGCAGGCAGAGTTCAAAGCCCTTGCCACCATCGCCGATGAGAACGTTGCCGCCGCCGTAGAGGCCATGAAAGGTGTCGACGATCCTGCACTACAGACAAAACTGGAGGAAGCCCAGCATAATTTACAGTATGCAGAATCCGACGAGAGCGGTGGTTTTCACAACCACAAGTATCTCATGTCGCTACTGGAGGATGCCAACGACAGAGCTATGGAGATTCTCTCCGCCTTGAAAAGTTAGCTGTCGCCTTCAGCCGGAAAGATACTGACAGTGACTCTGAACGTGCTGTCCCCCAGGGCACGGAAGAAGAAGCTCATCGTTCCCTGCCCTTCGTTGAATATCAGAGAACACCTTCAAACTTCGCTTTAATCTTTCTCAGAGTACCCAACCATCTTCCCAACAGCATGCCTTCTGCGAAACCTTACTTCGCAGAAGGCATGCAAACAAAGAGCAATTTTGTTACTTAGCAGATCCTTTATTTATCTCCATTCAGCACTTTTATGAGGTATTGCACATGATCCGGGAACCTAAACAGCATCTTTCTTTCAAAAATGCCTGGTTATGGCTACTACTTGCTTTATTTCTGATATTTGTCATTGTTGTGCTAACGAAGATATCTACAAGTCCTACCCTGAAAGCTGAGGCCGCCGCTCCATCCGCCCCCCCAGTCAATGCGCAAGAGGCTGTCATTGCTCAGTTGTCGACTTCACCAACACAGTCGACCCTGGCCCAAGTTACAGCTACCGAGAATACACCGGCTCTCCTTGTAGATACCCCATCTTCTGACAACTGCATTAGCTGTCATACCGACAAAGACAAGCTCAAAGCCCTCGCTGAAGAACCGGAGAAAGTCAAGTCGACCGAAGCCTCCGGCGAGGGGTGAGCGGGAGAATTACCTCCGTTGGAGGTATGGCAGAAAGTTCTGATTAGTAGTAAAAAATATCTGGAAGGAGATGTCCACGCCGAGATCGGTTGTATTGCCTGCCATGGTGGCACACCGGACACCGATGATAAAAAACAGGCTCACGAAGGGATGGTAAGCAAAGTGAGTGCTAATCCCATGCGGGCTTGTGGCGGGTGTCATAAGGAATACGCTGAAGCCGCCCAATCGAACATTCATCGTCTGCAAACCGGCTATCAGGATGTTCTGACTCACCGCGGTGCTGATTTTACCGACCCCATCCTCACGCAGGCTTATGGTAATCACTGCACGAGTTGCCACGCTGATTGCGGCGACTGCCATGTCAGCCGACCTCAGGCCCTCGACGGTGGACTCATCACAGGCCATAAATTTAAGAAAAAAGCTTCGGTGTGGCTCACATGCGGTGGCTGCCATAGCGCCCGCATTGCTGATGATTACAAAGGTAATCACGAAGGTATTCCCGGCGATATTCACTGGGAAAAACTGGGTGCCACCTGCGGAAAATGCCATGATTCCAGCAGTTTTCATGATGGCTCTCATGGCACACGTTACAGTGGCCCCCAAAATCCTGCCTGTACCGACTGCCATGAGGATGTTAAACCGGGCGACGGTATTACTCAACACGATGCCGATCACCTCGACACCATGGCCTGTCAAACCTGCCATGCTGCCGGTGCTTATAAGAGCTGTTTCGGTTGTCATACCGGCATCGATGATCAAGGTATCAAGTATTTCACGACTGAACCTTCGCAGATGACCTTCAAGATTGGGCACAATCCGCTTAAGAGTGCTGACCGGCCCTGGGATTGGGTGCTCTTACGGCACGTCCCTTCCAATGCCGGCCTCTTCGCTTATTACGGCGATAACCTGCTCCCCGATTTCGATCAGGTTCCCACCTGGAAGTACACCACTCCCCACAACATGCAGCGCAGCACGCCCCAGAACAGTGCCTGCAATAATTGCCACGGCCAGACAACGCTCTTCCTGACTGCCGGAGACGTCGAACCTGCCGAACAAGCTGCTAACCAAGCAGTCATCGTTCCCCTTACCGAAATCCCTCAGCCTGTGAAGGAGGAAACACCATGAACGCTCAGCGTCTCCTCCGTGCTGGCATTTTTCTGCTGGTGATGATCCTGTTATTGCCCACAAGGATTTACGCCCAACAAGGTCCCACCATTCCCGATGATCAATGCATGTTATGCCATAGTGACCCCGAGCTTAGCATGGTTCTTCCTTCGAATGAAGTCTTACCCCTGGGCGTCGATACGGCGACACTGCAGCACTCGGTGCATGGTGAAACCGATGAGCCACTCAACTGCGTAGATTGCCATAACGATATGTCAGGCTATCCCCACGCAGATTTTCCCGCCCTTGATTACCGCGACTGGCAACTGCAAATTAGTCAGGTATGTGGCAACTGCCATGAAGAAGAGGCCATGGCCCGTCAGGAAAGCATACATGCTCGCCTGCTGGCAGCTGGTCGTAGTGAAGCCGCCACATGCATCGATTGCCATGGTGCCCACGATGTCCCGCTTGCTGATCCAACGAAATTGGGAGTCGACCGGATGGCTCAGCTCGATGCCTGTGGTCAGTGTCATAGTACGGTCGTAGATGAGTTCAGACGGTCGATACACGGCCAACAGCTGGCTGAGGGCAATCTCGACGTCCCCACCTGTAGTAACTGCCATCCAGCCCATCATATCGAAGACCCGCGCTCAGCACAGTTCCGTCTTAAGTCCCCTGAGCTCTGTGGGCAATGCCATGCCGATAAAGCCCTGATGGCCAAGTATGATATTTCGACCGCAGTTTTCGATACCTATGTCGCAGACTTTCATGGTACGACGGTCAAAATATTTGAGGATCTGGAACCCGATAAAATTACCAACAAAGCTGTCTGCAGCGATTGCCACAGTGCCCATCTCATTCTCCCTCCCACTGACGAAAACTCGAGCGTGATCCAATCCAACCTCACTGCTACCTGCCAGCGCTGTCACCCCGATGCCGACAATAGTTTTACTGCCAGCTGGATGGGACATTATCCCCCTGATTGGGAACATCACCCTCTTGTGACTGCGGTCAACTGGTTTTACAAGCTCCTCATACCGGGGGTGCTCGGTTTCTTTGTCGTCTACATCGGCCTGGATGTCAGCCGTACGACTATTGAACGCAGTCGTCGCCGGCGAGAATGGCGTCTTGCCCGGCGCAAACAAGAAAAAAAGGAAGGAGGCGATCAATGAGTGAAAAACGAATTACTTTTGTGCGCTTTGGTCTCCTGGAGCGAGTCGAACATATTTTTATGCTCCTATCGTTCACGCTCTTGGCGCTCACCGGCCTCCCCCAGAAGTTCTCCGATTGGCATATCTCGCTGGTCCTCATCCGTGCTGCGGGTGGCATCGAAAACATTCGCAGTATCCATCATCTTTCGGCCATCGTGCTCATCATCCTCACCATTTTTCATCTCATTTATGTGGCCTACAAGATTTACGTCTTGCATCGACCTTTGACCATGCTTCCCGGCATCAAGGATGTGCAGGATGCATTACAGATGATGGCCTACAACATTGGTCTCAGTAAGAATCGCCCGGCCATGGATCGCTATAATTTCGGTGAGAAGGTTGAATATTGGGCTGTCGTTTGGGGTACGCTGATCATGGCCCTGACAGGCTACATGCTTTGGAACCCCATTCTTACGACCAAAATCTTACCCGGCGAATTCATTCCTGCCGCCAAGGCTGCCCACGGTGCCGAGGCGATCCTGGCCGTTCTTTCCATCCTTACCTGGCATTTCTATCACGTCCATTTCAAATACTTTAATAAAAGTATGTTTACAGGGCGTATTAGTTTTCATGAGATGGAAGAAGAACATGCCGCTGAATTACAAAAAGTTCTGGCCGGTGAAGAGCGCCCCTTGCCCCCTCCCGAAGTCGTCTGGCGCCGAAGTCGTGTCTTCATTCCTGCCGCGAGCATATTCGCTCTGGCCGCGCTCATCTTCACTTACCGCTTCTTTACCCTTGAGCAGACAGCCATCACCACTGTGCCACCCCAACAAGTGGCTAAAGTGTACGCACCCATCCGGCGCCCCGCTTTAGCCACAGCTACCCCTGCTCCTGCCCTCGTAAGATTCATTCCCGAGCGCTTACCGCTCCCTACGCCCATTCCTCCCGAGATCACTTCCCATCCCCTCGACGATCTGCGGCAGGATTGCCAGGCTTGTCATGGCATTTACAGCTATATCGCTCCTGCCCCTCTCGATCATGCCGACATGGGGCTCGAGACCTGCCAGGATTGTCACCCGCTATCACAGGAGGTGGCCAAACAATGAAGCGTACTCTGTTCCTCTCCTTCCTCCTGACAATACTCTTTCTGCTCAACGCTCCCCTCCTGGTTTTGGCCGACCCTCCCCCTGCTCACCAATACATCCAGGAATACAAAGGGCCGGAAACCTGCGAAATCTGCCACCTTAACATCACCGACGAAGTTATGCACTCGGTACACTACACTTGGTCGGAGAAAATGAAGCACTACAGTCCCATCGCTGGTTCCATTGCCGAGATCAACTGGTTGGGTGTGCTCAATCCCGAGATGGAGATCGCTGGTGGCTGTGGACGTTGCCACATTGGTGGCGGCATCATGCCTGATAGCGAGGCCGCCAACAGCCCCGAGGCCAAGGCCGGCATCGATTGTCTCATCTGTCATGCTGAAGTCTATGACATGAAGGCCCGTTTTCCTCAAGAGGATAACAATGGTAACTGGCAGATCATCGGTGATCGAAGTCTGGCCGCAGCACGTACTGCCGCTCGTCCTACTACAGAAGCCTGCTTGCGCTGTCATCTCAACGCAGGCGGAGGCACACTCTTCAAACGTGGTCTCGACTTCGCGCCCCTGGCCCATAAACATGCCGATGAGTCTCTCGGCGATGTTCACGCTAACAATGGTCTCGTGTGTGTCGATTGCCATCGTGCACCGCAACATAAAACCTATGGTTTTGCTCCTACTTTGTGGAGCCGAGATCGCGCCGATGAGCGTCTGGAATGCGCAGATTGTCATGGCGAAAGCCCGCATGATAGCCTTCTATTAAACAAGCACCAGCGTCTCGATTGTCGTACCTGTCATGTCACCAGTACCGGCGGCCTCATGACACGAGATTGGACAGCAACACCGATTTACGATGCCATCACCGGACTTTACAAACCTGTAGACGAACTGGCCCCAGCCAACACCGTTATTCCCACCTATAAGTGGTTCAACGGCCAGCGTCTGGTTCCGGGGCAGGACTGGCCGGGCAGTTACGGTGATCTCGAAGCGAAAATCCAACCCTTCAAGATCTTTCAGGGTACGGTTCCCGTCAACCCCGAGAACGGCCAACCTTGGCCACTGAAGCTTGCCGTTTTCTACAAGACCGGTGATCTAGAGAAAGCAATCCAGGCTGGGGCAAAGGCATTAGGGCAAAATTATACGTCGTGGCAGCCGGCCCCCAAAAAGGTGTCATTGCAACTCAGTCATGGTGTTGTCCCTGCCGATCAGGCCCTCTCTTGCGGCGATTGCCACATCCCCAATGGTCGGCTGGATTTCGCAGCGCTCGGCTATAACGAGGATCGTATCGCCATCCTTGAATCAATCTCTCGGCCAGGCTCCGATACTCCCAGACCCTTCCAGGTTAAATTCATCCCTAACACTCAACCCCTGGAGATCACTCAGGATGACTCGCTTCCTGTGGCTGAAGGAATTCAGTTACCTTTTGAGTCCTGGTCACTGGGAGTAGTTGCCCTGGTTGTTCTGATCGTGTTGGTGTTGATGGTGCTGGGCCTCTATCATCAGCGCCAACGTTTACGCTGAGCGGTTGCGTAATTCATATCCTCCTTAGGAGCGCCCTCATTGTTTTCAGTGAGGGCGTTTCTATTCTCCCGCAAAAGATCGCAGATGACATACTTCCAATCCGGCTTATTACACCTCGACAAACCGTCGTCATCGTTTAGAATCAGGTCTAGGAATCTATGTTGATATGATTTACAATATCTCCACCCAACTTTTACTGTTTTTTATTCCAAAAGATGAATAATGAACGCCCTGATCATTTGTCGAGATATTCAGTTTGCAGAACTGCTGACTGTGGCCTTGCGACAGGTAGGACTACGCGGGGTCGTACGGGGCGCACTGTTCCCACCGAAACTAGCCAGTTTTCAAAGGCTGCCATCACCCTAATCGATACCACCGATCTTTCTAATCCGGTGGAGACATTAAAAATTTTGCGAACCCTGGCAACCGTTCCCATGATTGCATTTACGCCGGCAGAAAATGCCAAAGGCCAGCTCGATTTGTACGAATCTGGGGCGACAAGTGTTATTCTTCTTCCCTGTGATTTACGGATCGTGGCTGCTCAGGCCTTAGCACTCACCCGTTTGGTGGCTGTTACTGAAACTGCCATGACCCCCCACCCCCTCCTCGACCCTGAAACACAGCGAATACGGCTTCCTAACGGGAATTTTCGTCTTACAACCCTCGAATACCGCTTATTATCGACACTTCTTAGCCGCCCGGGCCGCGTCTTTTCGCCAGAGACCCTTGTCGTGCATGTGTGGGGCTATAGTGGGGATGGCGATCGGAGTTTGGTAAAAGGGCTGGTTAACCGTGTTCGGCGTAAGATAGAACCCACGCCACAAGAGCCAAGGTACCTTGTCACAGAAATTGGCGTGGGATATCGCTTCGTGCCCCCCCTCATCTCTGAAGAAAGCGAGGACATGGGTGAAACTCTCTGAGCAAAAGGCCCTCCTGAAGGCTTGAATCCTTGCTAAGCTAACTTTGTCTTCTCTCCATTCCAGGATAGAATAGCGACAAGCTTTTGACGCCGCCTCCTTTTCCCTTTCTGTATCTGCACTATGCATGACATTCGGGTCGAAGTCCATCCCGCACAAAGACAGGACATCGATCGTATCTTTCAACTTCAGCAGCAGGCCCGGCGCAGTTGTGTGCGTTTTGGTTATGAAGATCTCGTCAACATGATTGAGCGAGATTATTGCTTTATTGCAGACACTGGGCCATTACTTTGGGGATTCATAGCAGCTACTGTGCGACAGCCGGGTTTAGCGCAGTTGCGGGGGCTCAGTTTGATCAATGGTTGGCGGGTGGATGATGGTATGCTGCAACTACTCACGCCTCTAGAAAGTGCTCTGAAACGAGATCAAATCCAATTTCTCATGCATTTGAGCCAAGAAGCGTGGCTACTGGCACCGCTTATTCGTCAAGGCTTCACAACCCATGATTACATCGTGGATTTTGAACGGAAGACCTCGATTCGGGCATTGGCCCCACTTTATGCCACGGCAAGAGCCACTTTACGGTATCTGCAGGCCAATGAGATCGGAGCGTTGACCGCTTTGGACCATCGTTCATTTACCTGGCCTTGGCAGTTGTCGAGTGGCGAGCTTGTACAATTAGTCCTTACAACCAGCCGCCTTGTTGTGTTGGAATACAGGGATAAGTTGTGTGGGTACGCCTGTACCGATATTTACGGCAATCGCGCTCACATTATCCGTTTGGCGGTCGATCCGGTGTATCAAGGCCGGGGTTTTGGTAGATACTTGCTGGCCGATGCCCTGGACTTCGCCGCTTATGCCGGTGCTGACGTGATCACGCTCAATACACAATGGCAGAATGCCGCCTCGCAAAAATTGTATCAGGGGTTTGGTTTCAGGATGGTAGGGCGACGAGCACCGGTTTTGATCAGAGCGTTGTCCGAGTCATGATTCAGGCTATTCTCTTTGATGCGGGGGGAGTTCTCATTACAGAGGGGAGTAGTGGCAAACGGCTGCAAACATTTGATCGTTTATTAGGGTGGGAGCCTGGCACCATGCACCTGCGTTTGTACAGCGGAGTTATGTGGGAAGCGCTCTCAACGGGTGCGATCGATCCAGATACTTACTGGGAAAAGGTGGGTCTTGCCTGGGAGAAACAGCTACCGCAAGATTTCAAGCTATTTATCGATAACTTCCATGCCCATCGGCTTGATTTTGCTACCCTCGAATTAGCGAGACGCCTGCGCAGGCGTTACCGGCTCGTGCTTATTTCCAACGCCACGGTACTTCTCCCTGCTTTTCTCGCTCACGAACGGCGCTTACATGGACTATTCGATATTCACATCATCAGTGCCCTGGAAGGGGTACGTAAGCCCGATCCCAGGATATACGAGATCGCGTTGGCGCGCCTCCAATTGCCAGCCGTCAACTGCGTTCTTATCGATGATAAAGAACGCAACAATCTCATCGCTGAGGCGCTGGATATGAAGACCATCGAGCATCGCAGGCGCTTTGCAAACGGAAAGCGCCCTCCGTCAACTCGGTGTCAAGTTCTAGACGTTAACTGCCATCGAGCCCAAGTTCGGCAGCAGCATCTTGCATTGCCCTGAGCACAAACTGGATGTGCTCGTCCAAATCGACGCCTAAATCTGCTACATTTCGGGCGATTTCCTCACGGTCGATGGCAGCGGTAAAGCGTTTATCCTTCCATTTTTTCTTCACCGATTTCAGTTTTACATCACGAATATCGCGGCTGGGGCGTACATAGGCAGTGGCGATGATCAAACCGGTGATTTCATCACATGCCCGTAATGTCTTGTCTAACAAGCTTTCAGCGGGTACACCCATAAAATCAGCATGAGCTGCTACTGCATGGATCAATTCCGGCGGCCATTGCCATTCTTCGAACAGGCGTAACGCTGTACGTGGATGGCCGTGCTCGGCGTCGTTCATGTCGGGGTATTTCTCGTAGTCAAGATCGTGCACGAGCGCCGTGATTCCCCACAGCTCTTCATCTTCACCATATTTTCGGGCGTAGGCTCGCACCGCGGCTTCGACTGCCAAGATGTGTTTGCGTAGACCTTCGTTGCTAACCCACTCGCACACTAGATTCCAGGCGTGTTCTCGGCTTGGTAATGGCATTTTGACTCCTAGTGAGAGGATGCAGGGGGAGTGTTGTTCCAGAGAATATCTTCATTCTTTTTACTATAATTTTCCCAACGAGCCAACATAAACAACCAATCACTGAGACGATTCAGGTAACGCAGTGCTTGTTCGTTGATGGCTTCCTGTTCTGCTAAAGCAACCACGGCCCGTTCCGCACGCCGGCAAATGGTGCGTGCCATGTG
>JAADFV010000331.1:30166-30918 GCA_013152695.1 Chloroflexota bacterium
TGGGCATCCCAAGCGTCGATTTCGCTTTCAAGTTGGCGGATTTCAGGCGCCTGCATACGTTGAATCAGGGCGTTTTTTACATCGAGAGGTGTCGCCAGATCGGAACTCAAGGACATCAGCTCGGACTGTATACGTTGGATCTTGACAACGGTTTCAGCCTCCGGCTCCAAGCTGACAACCCAACCCAGGGCGGCATTGAGTTCGTCTACCGTGCCATAGGCATTCAGACGTTGATGATGTTTGGGTACACGCTGTCCGCCAAATAGAGATGTCGTGCCCAGGTCGCCGCTACGAGTATATATCTTCATAAATAGATAAGTTGTTGGTTTGAGAAGGAAATAGAGAAAGCTGTGCTCAAAAGAGAGCATGGATGCTAAAGGGTTGACTGCATTGTAAGCAATCATTCAGTGAAGTGCCAAGTTTCTTCCCGAGCAGTGAAGTTTGAGGCATTTTTGCTGTTGTTCCATGGACAGGTGATAGCCGCTGGTAACGGCGTGCAAGTACCGCCTTTCAGACATTTGCCACTCTGAATGAAACGAAGGGTCTAGCCGAGCAAGTGAGGGGGAGATTCTTCACTTCGTTCAGAATGACATGGCGGCGAGTGTCACCCTGAGCGGGTCGAATGTACAACTGACATGGTCACGAAACACTAGTGAAGGGTCTAGCGGTAGATAAATCGCTAGATTCTTCACTAGAATTGGCACCACGATGGGCCTTTTCGTCTTGATATTCGCATCCTTTTGATGTTTGTT